>JACRKI010000160.1 GCA_016215305.1 Candidatus Woesearchaeota archaeon
AGACAAGGTCGCGTTTATTTCCATTGTTCCCAACATGGAGCCAAACATCATTGACTTTTATCTGCAAAAAGGATATCGCGGCATTGTGATTGCTGGAACTGCGCTTGGACACGTCAACACATGGACAAAAAAAAGCATGATTCCGTATTTGAAAAAAGCAGTTGATGCTGGTGTTGTCGTTGTCATCTGCACGCAAACACTCTATGGCGCAGTGCATCCATACGTCTATACAAATCTGCGAAAAGTTTCGATTGAAGCTGGCGGGATTTATGTGCATGACATGCTTGCTGATGTTGCGTATGTCAAGCTCGGCTGGGTACTTGGCAAGACAAAAAGTATTGATACAGTGAAAGAATTAATGCTCACCAATATTGCAGGAGAAATTAATGAGCGAACACATTTGGATTCGTTTTTGAAGTGAAAATAAATTCTTGCATTCGAACTTCGTTCTCATGAAGAATTTATAACAAAATATGTGATCAAAATCAACTGCACAATGAAATGAACAGAAAACTTTAAATAGCCTTTCTGTTCAACTTGTTGTTATGAACACATTTATTCATACGCAAGCTGCAAAAGAACATTTTGCCATTGGAGAAAGACTCGACAAACAAAATGCTGAAGAGAAAGACACAAACAAAAAGATAGCGCTCCGCACTGTTGCAGCACAAAATTATTTCTATGCTTCAGTAAATGCGATTGAATCGATTTTTGCTAAAAAGCTTGAACAGCATTCCTTCAATCACGAAAACAGGATGCGAAAAATGATAGAGAATCCTTCTTTCTTTTCTCAGGAAGTTTTAACATTGTATGAACTTGTTGATCGCGATTTGAGAAATAGAGTTGCATACAAAGGTGAGAATGGGCAGAAATATGAGAGTGTCAAGAAATTAGCAAAATTGTTGGGGAGTGAATTATGATTTCAAGCAAAAATAAATTTGATAATACGCTTTCTCTGTTGCTAGAAAAATTTCCGGTTCATAAAGAGATAGAAGTTGTTTATCTATATGGAAGTGTTGCACGAGGAGATTATAGTTTGCGGCATTCTGATCTTGATTTGCTTGTTGTTCTCTCCTGCAATATCAACAAAAAAATTGAAGAAAATATAGAGAATGCACTTGTTCCTCTTGGGCTCAAAAATTGTGTCAAGATTCAGATAGAAATGGTATGGAAAAAAATTACAGAAGAAGATCATTCTCTTTTACGCAAAGTTATTGAAGAAGGAAAAGTATTGTATGCAAAAGGAATTGTTGTTTTCGATCATTTGCAGCTTGGATTGCGACAATTTATTGTCTATTCTTATTCTCTCGAAAAAAGTGCGCAAAAAAGTTATTTTTCCAAAGTGCTTCATGGAAGAAAATCTTGGTATTATGATGGAAAGAAGAAAATAGTCAAGGAATATCCTGGAATTATTGATAACGATACCATCATTGAGCTAGGGCGAGGTGCATTACTTGTTGCAAAAGAACGACAGAAAGATATTCTTCATGTTTTCGAACAATTTGGTGTTGTGTATGAAATTAAGAGGATTGTGTATGGGTAGATTATTTTGAATTTGTACAATCCATTTACAGATCATATCTCTCTATTTTATCATATCCAATAACAAGAATATTTTTTGAGTGACAGTCTCTGCTATTTCCAGAGCAACTGCAAGCGCTGCATGCGTTGTTCTTCCCACGTCTGAAAATTGTTCTACTTTATCCCAATGCGGCAACTGTTCTGTATCATGTTTTCCTGTTCGGGCTGTGTATGCTTTGTCTAAGGATGCGTCACTCAACAGAACGACATCATCAACCAAAGAAGCTGCATTCCGGATATGTGGAAAATCAATTCCTTGATAGCTCGTTCCTGGAAGAGAATGTCTTGGGAGTTTCCCATGAGGAATTCCAAATCTTTGTTCATATTCTCCTGGAAATTTTAAATCGTATAAAACAGCAGACTGTACTGTTTCAAACGCAATAACCTTTGTCGTCTTTGGGAATGCTCTCCCAACGCCTAAGACATTTGAACCATTTCCAACAGCAGAAACAAAATAGTCTATTGCTTTTGTTTCTTGTAGTGCAATCTCTTCTGCGATAGTTTCGAGTGCCTTTAATGTTACTTCATTATTTGTTCCATTCTTTCCCATCGAATGCTCAAAGAAAGAGAAGAGCAGATCAAAAACATTTTACCGCAACTAGAACAACTTAAACAAGAAAAAGAAATAGGGCCCCATGTTGAGCTTTATTCGAGCACAAAAGGAGTTCAGACTGCACTTAATCTTATGCTCAAACAAAAATATGCGATTTATCTTCATGGTACTTTACGAAAATTTCAAGAACTCATGCCTACTTTTTTTACTATTTGGAATTCTCGAAGAATCAAACAAAAAAGTTTCATGTCATTCTCAATAAAAATAAAGAAACTGTTGCAGTTTATAAAAAATATTTCAGCGAACTTTGGAAAGACGCAAAACAATGATTTCAGCTTTCTTTACCCGCACCCAAACTCTTCTGTGCAAAGCATGACGTACGTGTCATTGTTGTAGACAAGAATGTTGGTGATCTGCTGTGTATAGCCGGGATCATGCGGAAAATAGCCTTCAATCGGAACATCTGAATAGTAGGACAATTCTGACGTAACGCCCTGCTTTGTGATGCTGAACACAATCGCGTCATCTCCTGTCACTGAAATATTGTTGAGCATCTGCGGCATGGTATATCGCAGTGTCTTTTTGGATAATGCTACCGCGTAATAGACATTCTCTACATTTGACAGCATATCATGCGCAATGAAATCAATGGTGGCAAGCTGCTGATCCTCTGTTGATTCTTTTGACTGAATAAAGAACGCATAGGCAGTAATCAGCACAATCGTCATCGCAAACCCAATGACAAAGAGGTATTCTAAAGAAAATTGCGCTTTTTTGAAAAATCTTTCATTCACTTCGTTCATGCAAGCTTTTCTATATTTGTCTATTATATATTTTTCTGCTCTTTAGTAAGCGACAAAAGTAAAACATAAATAAAGTCGCTTACTAATGTTTGCCGGACATAACAATTTCATGCTTTATTGAAGAAAAATTGAAAAAATTCTCAAAAAAACCATTGAAAAGTTTTCGAAAATCAACTCCAAATCTGAAAGATTTTCAGGAAACAATATTATTTCTGAAAATCTTTCAAATTTTCCGCAAAATTTCCGATTTTCTCGTCGATAAACTAATTAATAAGTTTAGTCTATAGAATTGACAAGGCGTAACAGCCGACATCAATAGTGGTGGAGTCGCATAACCTGGTATTGCGGCGGTCTCAAATAACCCTCAGGAAACGCCTAAGGGTTGATGAAAACCGTTGGGTGCGTAGCCCTTCAGGGTTCAAATCCCTGCTCCACCGCTTTATTTTCCTTAGATACATATAAATATTGTGCAAGATTTCAGATAGAATAGTATTTCAAACAAATTACTCACACAAACAATATCTATCCCTGCATTCCTGCTTGAGGTCTCCCAATGTATCACACGTTCCTCGAGTATCATACCACGTGCAATTCGCAAAGTTGGGAACACAATCTGGACAAGGAGAAAGGGTCACTTCTGTCGCAAAACGCTGCACTGCAAAGCTTCTCGTGGTTTCATTGACTTCTGCCAAACAAATCGAACCATTTACTTTGTGCGAAAATCCACGCGAATAATCTTGTCCAAGATAACTAATATAGACAGTTCCATCTGTTAAGTTCAACGAATAATTCTGACCTTCTATTGTCACAGGCAATTCAAATGTTCTGGTATAGCCAGTCATCGCTCCTTTCGCAAAGGTCACTTCATCGTCAATAATTCCCAAAATCGCATCCACCTGCTGAGATTTGTTGTCTTCCATCACATCATGCAGTTTGTTTGAAAATAAAACAAGGAGCGTGAGAACAACGAAAAGACCCATCATAATGGAGATCATGAATTCAAAAGAAACCTGGGCTTTTCTTCTGGGGAAAATCTTTGCTTTTGTGTTTTTATTCATATCCATTCGAATAATCTTAGGACTATTTCTATATATGCTTTCTGGCTTGGAGGAAATCCTGAAAGATTTTCAGGAAAAAATAGAATTTCTGAAGAAGTTTCAGAATTTGTGAAAACATCAATACAGAATGGAGGGGTTAATATGACAAAAAGAAAAGCAACACGAGAGCTAAAAAATACAGACCTCGCATTGTTCCACACCTTGCGAAACGATGGAAGAATGAGCTTAAGCGACATCAGCAGAGCAACGCGAATTCCTGTCTCGACTGTCTATGAACGATTGCGGCAATTTTCAGGAGGCATTATTCAGAAATATACAGTATTGTTGGATTTCAGAAAGCTCGGGTACATGACACGCATGCACTTATTGTTGCGAGTCAAGGGAGAAAATAAAGCAGACGTCATGAACTTTCTCCTGAATCAATTGCAGGTCAACAACGCGTATCACATCAATAATGGATTTGACATTTCCTGCGATGTGCTGTTTCACGACATGTATGAAGCAGACGCGTTTTTGAAAAGACTGGAAGATGAGTTTCATGTTTCCAAAGTGCAGCCATTCTACATTCTTGAAGAAATCAAACGAGAAGGTTTTTTCATGAATACGGTTGCTGCTGCGACTGCGGGTTGAGGATGAGGGTTATTTTTTTTGTTTTTTTTGTTTTTTATTTTTTGCCCAAAGAAACTATCAATGAATTTTTTGATGGACTCTTTCCTTTGGAGATTCCGATGATATCGCATAAAAATGACCAAAAGTTTACGATGATATCGGAAACTTTATAAATAAAAGTGTTTTATTAGCATTTTATGGAAGCAGAACTCTATAAACAAAATCCATGGTGGAATGCTCTGTTTGAGGAAAAAAGCTACAGGCGAGAGATTTATACAGAAAAAATACTCAGTGCGCTCACAAGCAAAGAAATTATCTTTCTTACAGGGTTACGAAGAGTAGGAAAAACAACACTTCTGAAGCAGATTATCTCTCATTTGCTTAAAAAAACAAAACCTGAAGATATTTTATTTCTAAATCTTGATTCTTTTGCATTCATTGATTATTCTATCCATCAACTTGTTGAAAAGTATAGGGAGATACATAAAAAATCCACTTCAGATGTTTTTTATCTTTTTCTTGATGAAATTACCGCGAAAGAAACATTTGAGCAAGAACTCAAGAGTTTTTACGATAATGAGTCTATGAAAATTATCTGTTCCTCCTCTATCGCGACACTTATGCGGGATAAAAAAGCATATCTGACAGGGAGAACAAAAACTATAGAAGTCATGCCTTTGACATTCCAGGAATTTTTGCGGTTTAAAGAAATCACCATAAAAAAAGCAGACAGGGCAAAACTAGAAGGATATTTTAAGGATTATCTTAAATTAGGAGGTATTCCTCATTATGTTCTTACAGGGGATAAGGAATATATCAATGAACTCATTCTCAGTATTATCTATAAAGACATCATTGCATATCATAAAATTACTAATGAGAGAGTAATCAAAGAACTCTTCGTCTTGCTTTGCCAGAGAGTGGGAAAGCCAACAAGCTATAACAAACTTGCACATATTCTCAATATTTCGGTTGATAGTGTCAAGAGGTATATCACTTATTTTGAAGACGCGTATTTGTTTTACATTGTTGACCGTTATTCCAAATCATACAATGAACGTATTGCCTCACCCAAAAAGATTTACATAGGAGATATTGGAATAAAAAATGCGATCACTGATTTTAAAGATTTAGGTTCTGCTTATGAAAACCTTGTATTTCTTAAAATAAAACAGCTTCAGCCTTCTTATTATCTGGAAAATTCCATTGAAATAGATTTTATGACAAAAGATTTTGTTGTTGAGGCAAAATACAACCAGAAGATGGAAGAAAAACAACGTGCTGTCTTTGATAAGATACAGGTCAAGAAAAGAGTCATTGCAAATGGCGTTGATTTTTTTACATGAATTAAAGTTTATTTTATGCTTATTATCATCTTTGTGATTATTCTGTGCACGGAGATTCGTGGACATACTGCGCCTGCCTTTCTGTTTCGCTTCCTTTCCTTTCTTCTATTTTGTCATATCGTGTCGAGACAACTTCCACTGTCTTCCATTCTAGCTCGTGACGCACTGCGCATGCGTTTGCCAGCAAAGAAGCCGCGACAATCTCAGCAATTGTTTTCTGCATTTGTTTTCTCATCTTACAACCCCATGATAATATTTTCCATCGCACGTTGGGGAATTTCAAATCCGTTGATAGAAACTTTTTTTGTGACAGGATCGCCATGAGGAGGCGTGACACTAAGTATGACATCATACGTTGCTGGAGTAGAATTTTGTTTGAGTTCACTGAGAAGTTTTTCTTTATCCACTCTTCCATGCGCAAGCACATCTTTTGCGAATGCAGTCTCAGAAAGACCATCAAGAGTAAATGAATAATTTGAACTTGCTGGAACTAATTGCACTTTCCCCTGACCATTATAATCGCTTGTTACTGTTGTCGTATGCTGTCCATTGATCGTAAAATAAGTGGACGAAATAGTCACAGGCGCATTGATCGCGGGAACAGTTTGCAGAAGTGTTTGATCACCAAGATTTCGTTGATATGTTTCTGCTGGAACTTCTATTTCGCGGTAGTTTTTTGTTGGGCGATCTTTTTTATGCATTCCCCAATATATCCAGCTTGATAAACCAGTTGCTGAAAGACCTGTTATTACAACAAGATGCGCTGCGGTGCTTCCACGTTCGTTACGGCAATACATGGTAGAATCTGAATAACCACCGTAAGGACCGCTGCACTCGGTTGTGTAAGTAGTAAACTCAAGAATTGTCCCTAACGCAAGAGTTGCCAAACCAGCATCAACAAACGCTGCAGCAACTTTACTTCTTCCATAATTATATTCTCTTTGCTTTTCTAAAGTAATTGGCTGAACAACATCATAGTTG
>JACRKI010000161.1 GCA_016215305.1 Candidatus Woesearchaeota archaeon
ACAACATATTCAGCTTCTTTGTTTTGTTCTGTAATCTGTTGCACAACATCAAAATATTTTTTAGTGAAAGCGGCAAACTTAGACGCCTGCCAACTAGGCACCCACTCAATGTCAAATATTGGGTAATCCTTTCCCCTGGAAGTGTTTCTAAGCGTGTACAAATGTCCGACAGCAGCAACAACCAGATGCCTCTTGCCGCCACGAATAAACTCGTACCACGTTATTCCCTGCTCATTCGCGTTCTCCTTCAATCCTTTCTCAGCCAATGCCTTTGCAATTGCCTTTGCAGCATTCGGCTTCTCTGCAATTATCACACTTGTCATCACACCACTTCCTGTATATATAATAGATAAGTTTTAAAAGGATTTTCTGCATGCATCTCTTATGGGTAAGATTAAACCAATTTACATAATCGGTGATGACGGAATAAATGATAGACAAATTGAAACAGTAAAAGAAACAACAAAGGATATCTTTGATCTCATTGATGTGGACGAATATCCTTCTGTGTTAATTGATAAAAATGGTGGTGGTATTTTAAAAATGGTGGGAGCATTGATATCTGAAGATGGGTTCGCCGCCGATGTTTTTGGAGAACAAATTGATGACTTAAAACTTCTAGAGTTTTTCAAAACCAAGCTAAATAACAGGTATACGGTGTTCCTCACGAGAAGATATCCAAACCTAAACAGCAAAGAACATGCAACAGCGAATTTTAATAATGCCGGTAGAGCTTTGGTCGGAGTTGGAGCAATAATACGATCCCGACCTTACAATGAAGGTGGTGTTTGTATTGATTATAGAAGTTTACGTATTCATACATGTCATGAACTGGCTCATGTTTTTGGATTGACCTATCACTGTGTAAATCCTAACTGCACAATATCCAAATCATATCTTTTAGAACATAAAGATGAAAACATGCCATATTGTGATGCTTGTCTAAAAAATCTAAAGAATTGTTTCAGGATCAAATGATCAATTCTTCACAATCTCCTTAAATCCAGTATACGGCCACAATGCCCTCGGTATCTTCACGCTTCCATCCTTCTGCTGATTCAATTCAAGAATCGCAATCATCACGCGGCTTGTTGCAAGTGCTGTGTTGTTTAACGTATGCACAAAACCAGCAGCTACAGCGCCTTCTTTCTCGCGCCATTTTATATTTAGCCGTCTTGCCTGATAGTCAGTGCAATTTGAGTTGGAGCCAACCTCCCTGTAGACACCATCAGTCATCCACATCTCTGTATCGTATTTCTTTGCAGCAATGTTTCCAACATCACCGGTGCAGACATTCACAACCCTGTATGGAATCTCTAATGCTTGATAAAGCTCTTCTGAATTTTTTTGAAGCTCCTCGTGCAATTGCCAAGATTGCTCTGGTAAACTGAAAATAAACTGCTCTACTTTGTTGAATTGGTGCATCCTGAAAAGCCCACGAGTATATTTTCCATGGGCACCAACCTCCTTACGGAAACAAGGACTAATGCCAGCAAACTTCAGCGGTAGTTCGTCTTTCATAATTGTTTCATTCATCAGCATGGCTCCAATAGAATGCTCGCTTGTTGCAATCAGGTACAAATCCTCATCATCAATCTTATACATCACAGTTTCAAAATCACCAACATCAGTCACTCCCTCATACGGCTTTCTCTGCAGCATGGATGGCGGCTGAACAACAACAAAACCTCTATTGGTTAAGAAATCCAATGCAAATTTCTGTATCGCATGATCAAGTATGGCCAACTCTCCTTTCAAATAAAAAAAACCATGACCAGCAACCTTTGCAGCCCTTTCAGAATCAAGCAGTCCAAGATTCTGCAAGACTTCAACATGATTCTTTGGTTAAAAATCAAATTTTGGAAGTTTTCCCCACTTTCTAATTTCATCGTTATCATGCTCGTCTTTGCCAACTGGCACTGATTCATGAAGAATGTTTGGCAGATTCATCAAACCATATCTGCACTTCTCTTCAATCTCATCCAATTTTTTTTCAAGATGTTTTATTTTTTCAGGGATATTTTGCACTTCAGCCAGTTTGTGCGCAGCATCATTTTTCTTTGCCTTTAGTTCAGCAAACTCTATTGTAAGAACATTTCTCCTATATTTCAATTCCTCAACTTCTTGTATGTTTTTCCTTCTTTCTTCGTCATCTTTTATCAGTGTCTGTAACACTTTTATTTTCTCCAGCTCCCCTCGCTTTCTAAGATTATCTTCTACGACCTTTGGATTTTCTCTGATTAATTTTATGTCTAACATTGGTTCATCATCTGATTCGTTTAGGTCAATTTCTCTGTGCGAAA
>JACRKI010000164.1 GCA_016215305.1 Candidatus Woesearchaeota archaeon
ACTTCTGAAAGCGACAAAGCACAACAAAAGTATAACGAGTGATGAGCTTGCGGATCATCTTGCTCTCTCTCGCGGCACAGTCATTCATCACGTCAATAAATTAATGGAAACAGGGCTTGTCGTGCATGAAGGAAAAGGATATATGCTGCGCGTCAATAATTTGTCTGCGCTCAGTGAAGAGTTGGAAGAGGATATTCAGCGGACGTGTACTTTTTTGAAGCGCATTGCGCAGGAAATTGATGACAAGATGAAGCGGTGATCGTGTTTTTTCTATTTCATGCGTTTTTTTTGAAGTCATTGTTTCGTTCTTTCGAATTCTCCTCAAAACAAAAAACCATGCACCTTAACGGTGCATGCTCGGTCAGTTCCCCTGCAAAAAAAGCGAGGAAACTGTCCTCAAGTCTCAGATCTTTCTCGAACGAGAAGAAGCAAAGAAAGAGCAAAACTCCGAACTATTCTTGTGAGGAGTTTTGCTCGGTGCGCAACAGTTTTGTTGCGCAGATTCTTTATTAATTGAAATATAATTCTAAGAAAGAAATTTCTGGCAGAAAAATAAAAGATAATGTGCTAAGAACTACTTACTTCTTCATCCTTCCCTTCATCGCTTCTGACTCTCGATATTCCCGCATCCACATCAAGCCAATCTTAATCAATGCTTTATTGAATTTATCAGAAATCTTGTAGGTTTTTCTGTACAAGTCATAATCAATCAAACCCATTCCTTTCATGGGAGTGAGGATGCGGTCGTAGAATTGCCGTTTGTTGTAGCTGAGTTTGACTTTCTTGTTTTCGTAGCCTGGTTCGTCGATCTCAGTCACAATCGTGCCGTCGTGAAGCTGCATGGCAAACATGGACATTTCAGTTTTCGTGATTTCGCCGCCGTGCTCGGTCATCATTTTGATGAGGAGTTTGCCAACTATTTTTTGCTGCGGTGTCGCGAAAATAATTTCGTAGATATCTTCCGGCAAGTTGAAGACATCAAATAAGATGACCATTGTTGCAGCAGACTGGCATGTGCCAATTGCTTCTTTCCACCCCTGCTATATCACTAGGTGAAACCAGTATATAAAAATTGTGCAAAAAGAAGATGAAACGTGAAAAAATACAGGAGCAGGCTTAAATTCTCACGCACAAGCATCGCACAACACACGAACCAGCAGAAGACAACCTGACCACAATAAATATATTTTATCAAAAAAAATTCCAAGAATTACTTAAGTAATTCAACAGTAACAGGAAGAGAAAGAGGAGTGTCTTTGAGATCGTGTGCTCTTTTTCTGAATCCATGAATCGCAATACCAATCACTTCTTTTGTTTGCGTGTCTATTCTTTCAAAAACACCTTTGCCTAAATTTCTAAATGTTCCTTCACGGTGAGTTCCTACTCCAATTTCTAAAAGATCCCCTTCTTCATCGTAATAGATATTGAGTTTTCCTTTCATGATGATCATCGAAGGTATTTGACAAATTTCCAGAAAGTTTTCATATCTTACCGTGCCCAACTTGGCAGCATTGGAGTAAGAGAAGGTCCGGCAAACATCCAGACGTATGGCGCTGCGATAATAAGAAGTCCGATAATAATGGTGTGATACCATTTTTCGCCGATGCGGCCGACAATCGCGGCAGCTGCGCCGATTTTGATCATCGCGATAATGCCGATCACTGCGCGAACACCAATGTCCACCCACATGTTTTGGGTGATGGAAAGATTGAGCAGCGTAAATGCAAAGGTGATGTTCATGCTGACAAAGACAAAGAGCATGGTAAAAGGAACAGCGTGCATCGCGTGCATGAACCATCCCATTCCTGTTTCATCTTCGTGGACAAAGAATACTTCAACGAGTCCAATGATAATTCCCATGACCAATGCAGGAACCAAGACAATGCCTTCTAAGACCATGAAGTTTTTTTGGTAAAGGTACTATTTAAACATTGCGAAAAATGAGTTTTTGTATTCTGAATGAGTGATGAAATAGGAAATTTTGTCTCTGTTTTTGATTAATGAAATATTTGATCTGCAAAAATAAAAAACAAGTTTAAGACACGCACTTTGGTGCTCCTAGAAAACCTCGCACCAAAGTGCTCATTTTGCTTTCTTCTCTCGCTATTTGCTCCTCGCTTAACGCTCGGAGCATTAATTGAGGAATCCTGCTGTGCCGAAGTTTCTTAAGAGGCACAGCAGGATTCGTGCTCCGTTCAGGAGCACAGAGTCAATATGAAAATGGATTTATCCAAAAGCTAAAAAGAAAAAATATTGGGTGTAAAACTCAATTTTCCAAAGCTTTTGGACAAAAACAATATTACACAACACAGAAGAGCAACCTTTAAATATTCTTATCTCTATAAAATTCATACATTCGCACTCTTCGAGTGCTCATGGAGAATTTTACTATGAAATTAAGGAACTTTTCACGATTTTCATTGGCAATGTTCTCACTGTTCTTTGTCTCTGTCGCAAGCGCTTCTGCTGCGTTGCCGCAAACATTCAACAATGTGCTTCGCATTATTGCGCAGCCGCTGCAGGTTTTGTTTGTGGTTCTTCCCGCGAGTTCTGCGTTTCCCTATCTGCTGAAATTTTTGTACTTCATTATTCTCGCTGCGCTCTGGTCAGGGATTGCTTCCCAGATTACGAAAGACAGAGAAGGAGGAGTGAAGCGCGCGTTTAAGATTTTCGGCGTGATTGTCGCGCTTGTTTCCGCGATTTTCATTCCGCAAAGCTGGTTGATGTACGCGTTTAAGATTCCCGCGATGATCAGCATTGTCTTATTTTTCCTCGTTGTTCCGCTTGGCGGTTTTTTCCTTTGCAACAAACTGATTACTGGCGATACGAGGGCGGCAAGATTGGGCCGCGCGTTTATCTGGTGGGTTATTGCGCTTCTTGTGTTGGCAATGGTTGAGTTTATTCAAAAGCATCCTGATCCTGCGTTGCAGCAGATGATTTCTCCTGTGCTTGACGCGTTGAATATTGGCGCAGTGGTTGCGTTGTTTGCGGGATTGTATAATCTTGCGATGGGTCTCGGCGCAGGAACAGCTGCGGAGGCAGGATGGAATGCGATTCGTCGAGCTCCACCGCCAGCAGGACCACCTCCAGCAGGACCTCCACATGGACCTGCTCCACCAGGACCGCCAGGTCCAGCACCGCCGGGTGCGCATCCAGCACATCCACGAAATCCAGCAATTGTTCAAGCATTAGAGAGACAAATGGCAGATTTTTACAATCGTGTTTTGATGGGCCCAAATAGTATTAATTCAACAGTAACAGGTATTGTAACTGATTTTCAAATAGATCTTGCAGCAGCGATTCCTCCAGGAACAATCCCGGGAGGAGCAAGAAGACTAACGAGGACAGTGATTAGTGGATTACCTCCTGCAGTTCTTACTGCAATACGAACAGGACCAGTTGCAGCAGCAGCAGCAGAGATTGCCGCGTTTCAACCAAGAGATGTTGTTCCTGCACGAACATTAATGGAAACTATTTTCAACACTGCGCATACTTCTCACCAGTATGAACATATCACACCAACAGTGATGCATAACTTTGAACATGCTGTTGCGGAATTTTTGAATAGCGAATCAGAAATAGGACAATTTATTGCATTTATTAGTGCAATCTGAGGAAAAACAATGGTAGCACCAAGAGAAGTAGTAAAACTTGTAGCAGAAGGGTTAGTCAAATCAATAGTTATTGTTCAAGATCATGAAGATATGATTAGTGCAGAAAAAAAACCAGAAGTAGAGGCAGCACTTGCAGAAGCAAAAGAAACCGCAAAAATGCTTGGTGCAGCAATTCCTCCAAAAAAAGCATTACCCAAAGAAGCACAAAGGGAAACACAGCAAGAATCCCCTCAAGAGCAAACAGTCAAACAGATTTTCAAAAAGCTCAAAGATGAATTAGATGCGCTTCTCCAGAAAGTTGTGGCAGAAAGAGATTTCCTCAAAGATTTGCAGAAAGAAACATTTGTCACGACAAGAGCTGATGAGGATATTAAGACGAGACTCAGTACAATAGGAACATGGAAAGAAAAGTATGCGCAAGATAAAAAAAGATGTTTTGAACGTGCA
>JACRKI010000162.1 GCA_016215305.1 Candidatus Woesearchaeota archaeon
AATAATCAAAGAAGCAAAAAGAAAGCAAACGCCGTTAGTCATTGACTCCCACGTATCCCATTATCTTCCAAAGAAGTATGTTGATTTGTGCATTGTCACAAAAACAAATCTCAAGAAACTCAAGAAACGATTGCAAAAGCGAAACTATAGCAAAGCAAAGATCAGAGAAAACATGGATTGTGAAATTTTTGATGTCTGTTTGATAGAAGCACAAGAAGCAGGGCATAGGGTAAAGGTTGTGGAAACATAAATTCTTTCTCTCAACAACTGATTGTTTTGAATCGCCTGAATAAATATTTACACGAACTTGCGACGCAAACCTGACCACAATAATTATTATTAAAGAAAATTTTGTTAAAAATCACCTGTTAGAATTCAGAAAGTGATTTTTTCAAAATTTTCTCAAAGAAACCTTTATATATTTCAAACAACGCAAATATTCCGGGATGGGGATATTAGACATTTTTCGGTCAAAAGAGCAGCATATTACAACAAATAAACGTCTCCATGCGATGCATGGGCATGTCAGTGAAGCGTTTTCTAGTATGCATAATCAGCTTGCAGCGTTGCAAACAACCATTGCGCAGCAAAAAGAGTGGTTAAAGTTTCTGCATCAAAATCATCTCAATCTCAACGCGCAGCATGGCGATCATAAAGAGATCACAAAAGCAGAGGTAACTAAAATCAATAGTTGGGTCACCTATTTGCATAACGCGCAGCAAAAACAGGAAAAGCAAATGGCCGCGTTGCAAAAAAGCATAGACCAATCAACAGGAATGTATGAAAAGAATATAAGCCAAATTTACGAAGAAGTGCAAAAGGTGCAAAAAAAAGCGCAAGAAAAGCCACAAATACAAGTGGTGCAAAAAGAAGTGGATTATGAAAAAATCAGAGAAGAAGTTATGCAGCATCTGAATATTGATCTGCATGCGATGCAAACAAGTGTCAAGCAGGAAGTGCATGACTCACTTGCAGAATCATTGGCAGCACAATTGCAAGAGCAGCATGAAACGCAGTATGCAGCGTTGCAGGAAATGGTAGATCAGGTAAAGCAGCAGCAAGAAGAAGCATTGGAAGTGCCGCAAATACAACCACAAACGCAGCAAATAACATCGCCTCAACTGCAACAATTCCAACAACCAATTTATGCACAGGAACAAATGCATTGGACATCGCAGATGACAAATCCTGAACAAAAACTGCTCAATCTGTTAATGAATGAAGCAGATCCATTAACCTACACAAAAGTCAGCCAATTGACAGGCCATAACATCAATACTATCAGAGTCAATATGAATTCGCTGAAGAAGAAAGGCTTTGTCGAAGAATCCACGTTGCCCTCTGGCGTCAAGCTCTTTTCTGTGACAAACAAAGAAAAAGTAAAAAAAATGTATAATGTCAGTGTTCTTTAAGAGAACTTTGCATAAATCGATTTTTAATCGATAGCTCGGAGTTTTTTCCTCCAAGCTCGACGATGACTTTCAACAATGCAAAATTCTCTTAAGATTTGCTATGCTAATGCCCACTTATTTGAGGACATCTATTTCTTGCACAAAATCTTCATGAGCGAAGCGAATGCAAGATTTTGTTCATTCCCAACATTCCCAATGTTTGCAATGTTCGCAATGCAATGAATCCAATGCATTGCAATGCGGGGAATGCCCATTGCAATGGCCTAAATGCCCGGCGGGAACAGATTTTCTCTCTTTTTGTTCTTTTCTCTGTATTCTTCTGTCTTTTATTCTCACTTTTGACAAAAATTGACTTGTTTTCTGCATAAACTCTCGCTAAAAACAAGTATATTTTTGTTATTTTCTCAAAAAATGCGTTGCAATAACTGTTCCAAGCCATTGTACGCATTACAATGCCCATTGCAATGCATTGCAATGTTTCCAATGCCCATTGCAATGCCTATGTCCCAAAATTTTGATACAATCAATAATTATTTAACAACGAGATTGTATCAAAATTTTGAATGAAAGAAAAAATAAGAAAATGTTCAGGAGTAATCATTTACAAATATAATGAAAGAGATGATGATTTTGAAATCTTGCTCATCAAAACAAGAAATTTCAAAGATGCAGGACAATATTTATACACAATCGTCGGTGGAAGAATAGAAGAAATAGATAAAGGAGAAACAATAGAGCAAAAAGCGCAAAGTTGTGCAGAAAGAGAGACTTGGGAAGAGGTTCGTTTAGGCATCAGTGAAATGGCTTACATAGGCATGAACACTGCCGTCGGAAGAGACATAGGATATAAAGATCCGGAAATGCAGTTTGAGTTTCATCATTTTGCAGCAAAAGCTGTGGGAACCCTCAATACGTTAGATATTCTTCTTGCGAATGATGAAGTAATCTATGCAGGATTCCATAAGAGGCAGGAGCTTTCCTCTTTGGCAATGGAACCAGAATTGCGCAGAATGCTGAAGACTTATACAATCACACAGGAAAATACTTTCGAAAGTGAGACTTCATCACAAAAAGGAGGTAACTTTCTTGCACGAAGTCTCAAGAATCCCAAATATATATAAATCACCCCATACCCACTAGAATTCATGGGACGCAATCTTTTTGGCACAGATGGGATTCGCGGTGAAGTGCACAAGGCACCGATGCTTCCATCGACAATTCTTTTGCTTGGGCAGGCAGCTGCGCATGTTTTCACAAAAAACAATCACAAAAAACATAAAATAATTATTGCGAAAGATACAAGAGTAAGTGGCTATGTTTTTGAATATGCGTTGACATCTGGATTATGCTCACTGGGTGTGGATGTGTATCAAGTAGGTCCAATGCCCACTCCTGCACTCGCATTGTTGGTAAAATCTTTTGCAGCAGATGCAGGTATTATGATTACTGCGTCGCACAATCCTATTGGGGATAATGGCATTAAATTTTTCTCGAGTGATGGCTACAAACTTCCTGATGCAATGGAGGAAGAAATTGAAGAAGCAATGCAAAAACCAACGCAGTACAAGCCAGTTGCAGAATTAGGAAAAGCATTCAAGATAGAAGATGCGCGGGGAAGATACATTGAATTTGTCAAGCAATCCATCAAAAGCAGATCATTGCACGGCTGCAAAATTGTGTTGGATTGTGCGAATGGTGCAGCGTACAAAGTCGCGCCATTAATTCTCCAGGAACTCGGCGCAGAAGTGATTGTGATGAATAATAATCCAGATGGACTCAACATTAACAAGAATTGCGGTTCTGAGCATCCGGAAATTATGCAAGAGGCAGTAAAAAAACACAAAGCAGATGTTGGCATTGCACTTGACGGCGATGGTGATCGCGTGATTATGGGGGATGAAACAGGCGCGATCATCGATGGAGATCATCTGCTTGCAATTGCGGCAATTCATTTCAAGCAAAAGGGAAAGCTTGAGCAGGATACTGTGGTCACGACAGTGATGGCAAATGCGGGATTTGACGAAGCAATGGACAAACATAAAATCAAAGTGGTCAGAACAGCAGTAGGTGACAGATATATCATTGAAGAAATGCGAAAGAGCGGATACACATTGGGCGGCGAACAATCAGGTCATATTATTTTTGGAAAATATACGACAACAGGAGATGGCACACTTGCAGCGCTCCAGATTCTCAGCATGATGAAGCAGGCAAAAAAATCGCTTCATGAACTTGCAAAGTGCATGGAATCATTTCCCCAAACGTTGTTGAATGTCGAAGTGCAGGAGAAAAAATCAATAGAGCAATTACAGAGTGTCAAAAAAGCAATTGCGGCGGCTGAAAAAGAATTAGGGAGCAAAGGAAGAGTGCTTGTCAGATATTCAGGAACACAAAACTTGTGTCGCGTAATGATTGAAGGCAAGGATCAAAAAAAGATTGAACAGCTTGCAAGAACAATTGGAGATGCGATTGAAGCAGAGATTGGAAAGAAGAAATAATCAAGAAATAGAAAAAATAATAAAATAAATGAGGAAAATAAAAATGCAAAACACGTCAAAATTCTTAATGAGCACTGAAAGTGCGAATGCAGGAATTTTGTCCAAAGCAGTCATCCTTGTTGCAGGAAAAAGTACGCGAACATATCCATTAACATGCACAAGACCAAAAGCGCTTCTCAAAGTAGCAAACAAAACAATTCTCGAAATTATGCTGGACAATCTGCCAAAAAATATCACAGAAATATTTCTTATTGTGAATTACAAAAAAGAAATGATTCAGGAAACATTCAAAAGTCATTACAAAAATATCAAGATAAATTATGTGGAGCAGAAAGAGACAAAAGGAACAGGTCATGCGCTGCTTCAGGCAGAACAATTTCTTAAAAACGAAGACAATTTTCTAGTCATGATTGGGGATGATTATTTTAGTGCGGAGGATCTTGCGGCAGTCAGCAAACACGCATCTACAATTCTTGCGCAGGAAGTCGAGCATCCGGAGTGGTATGGCGTTCTCACGACAAACGCAAAGAATGAGCTTGTCGGAATTGAGGAAAAACCAGCAAAACCAAAAACAAATTTGGTGAATACAGGAGTGTATGTTCTTTCCAAAGAAATATTTCCTCTTCTTGCAAAAGTAAAGAAATCAAAGCGGGGAGAGTATGAACTAACAGATGCGATAAACATAATTGCAAAAACAAAACCAATCGCTGTTGTCAAAGCAAAAGATTGGCAGCCAATGACGTATCCTTGGCATTTGCTCGACGTCAACAAAAAATTGCTCAATCAAGTGAAATTCAAAAATGATGGAAAAATAGAACAAGGAGTTACGATTCATGGAGCAGTGGAGATTGGGAAAGGAACAATTCTGAAATCAGGAACATACATAGAGGGGCCAGTTTTGATAGGAGAAAACTGTACAATTGGTCCAAACTGTTATATTCGGGCAGATACTTCCTTGGGGAATAAAGTCAAGATTGGAAATGCAGTAGAAGTAAAAAATTGTGTTGTGGGAGATCATACAAGCATTGGGCATCTCTCTTATGTGGGAGACTCTGTCATTGGAGAGCATGTTAATTTTGGTGCAGGAACAATTGCAGCAAATCTTCGTCATGATGATCAGACAGTAAAATCACAGGTTGGAAAAAATCTGGTGGATTCGGGAAGAAGAAAGTTGGGAGCAATAATAGGAGATCATGTGCATACAGGAGTGCATACTTCGATATATCCTGGGAGAAAATTGTGGCCGCATGCAGCAACAGTTCCAGGAGAAGCGGTAAAGAAAGATAAAGAATAATGAGTTATATATAATAAAGAATTCCAAGAGTGGACAAATGTAGTAACAACAAAAAACGGGGGGAACAAAATTCATAATGAACACACGAAGTGTGTGAATTCATGAATTTTATAAAAATGATAAAGGGAGTCATTTTTGATATGGACGGAGTGATAGTGGATTCAGAGCCGCTGCATGAAGAATGCGAGAAAAAAGTAATGAAAGAGTACGGCATAAAATTAACGCCGGAAACTTTTGCAGAAGTAAAAGGGTTGCGAGATAAGGAATCGTTTGCGTATTACACGCAAAAATTTAATATCAATGAAAGACCAGAAATACTGATGCAGAAAAAAATGCTGCTCTACAACAAACTTATGAAATCACGGCTCAAAGTCTATCCGGGATTCAAGTCGTTGGCAAAACAATGCAAGCAGAAATTCAAAGTTGGTCTTGCAACCTCTTCATCAAAAGAAGCAGTGAGTGTCATTCTGAAGGAATTTGATATGAAGCATTTATTTGATGCGATTGTGACAGCAGAAGATGTGAGTTTATCAAAACCATACCCTGAATCATATCTGAAGATTGCGGAAAAACTTCATGTCAAGGCAAATCAGTGTTTAGTGATTGAAGATACTGTGCATGGAATTACTGCGGCAAAAACAGCAGGAGCAAAATGTGTTGCAGTGACGCATACATTCACGAAAAAAAGATTGCAGGAAACAAGTGCAGATCATATTGTGAGTAGTTTGCGCAGTTTAAAGATTGAATATATGAAGAAATTATAGTTAAAAGGAGTAAGATTTATTGATGAGCGTACGACCGAACAAAGTGAGTGTCGTACCCGATCTCGCTTCGCAGTTGGCGAAAGAACTAGTTTGCGCAGTTTAAAGATTGCTCATATGAAAAAGTTCTAAGAAAAATCATAAAGAACAGGTTTTCATAAGCTTTAAGAACATCGTATGAAGAATAAATGTATGTGTGAAAGAAGAGAGGGAGTCTTGAAAATATGTGTGGCATTGTTGGAATAATTCAAAAGCAAAAATTTTCAGTGAAGACAAAACTCCTGAAAGCATTGAAACGTTTGGAATATCGAGGCTATGACTCTGTCGGCTTTGCAACAAAAGAAGGAGTTGTCAAAAAACAAGTGGGAAGTATTCAAACTTTTATGACGAGTCTTGAAAAAGATTATGAAACAAATGTTGGGATTGCGCATACAAGATGGGCAACGCATGGCGGGGTGACACAGCTGAATGCGCATCCGCATTTTAACAATGACGCAACCTTGTTTGTGGCGCACAATGGAATTATTGAGAATTATCAGGAAATAAAAACAGCGCTCCAAAAGAAAGGCGTGATTTTCTTATCGCAAACAGATTCAGAAATCATTCCGCATTTGGTAGAAGAACAGATCAAAGCAGGAAAAACATTGAAGCAAGCAATTATAGGATTGATGAATGAGTTGAAAGGAACCTATGGGATTCTTATCTTTGAAAAAGAAAAAGACACGTTGTATGCGCTCAAAAAAGATTCTCCGCTTGCGTTGGGGATACGAAAAGATGGTTTTACGTTGGGATCAGATATTTATGCGTTTAGTGACGAGACAAAAGAAGCAATTTTCTTTGAAGACAATGAGTTTGCAATCTTGACACCAGAGCACTATCAGTTTTATAATAAACAAGGCGAAGAGATTCAAAAGCACGTGCAGGAGTTTGATTGGCAGGCAGAAGAAGAAGAAAAATTGCAGTTTGAGCACTACATGATTAAAGAAATTAAAGAACAGCCTGCAGTGGCAAGACGCCTGTTAAATTCATTTGCAACAACGCAAAAAGAAAAACTGCAGAAATTTGTTGAGCTTTTCAAACAATACAAAAAAATTATTTTTGTTGCGTCAGGGACAAGTTATCACGCGGCATTGGTTGGTTGTATTCTTCTTAA
>JACRKI010000163.1 GCA_016215305.1 Candidatus Woesearchaeota archaeon
GCCTCTTTTCTTGTCTCTTCCTCCCATCCTTTTTCTACATACTGCATAATTCCTGCTTCAATTTCAGGCATGATCTCTTTTATTTTTTGAACATTTTTAATCGCAAGATAATATTCTTTTGCTCCTTGCTCACTTCGTTTAATGGTATCAACAAGATTTTCATACTTTCCAAGGCTTCTTCCCTGCGCAACACAAGATTTAACTTTTTGGTCTTGCAGCAGATCCTGCAATGTTTTTGGATTCGACTCCCTTAGCCTTGAAGCAAGCGCTTCATATTCTTGAGTTACTGTAGAATTCATAAATAATATATCAAACTCGTCTAATTCCTGACTAAAGTCTTGATTTCTTCGCATATTCTTCTCACCCTCTTACACTCTCACCTCTTTTTACTCCTCACCTAGCGCATCTGCGCTTCCCATCGATCAGCATGCTGCGGATATACTTCCTGCATTCTTCTTCTTCCATCTGCAAGGCACGCTGTCCAATCCACGCCTTTTTCTCTCTCTAAACGTTCTCTTATTTCTCTTATTTTATTTGTATCATCGTCTTTTTTGTCGAGCCTTTCCATCGCAGTAAGCATCTGTGCATAATAAATGTCAAATATTAATTGTTGATCCTGAAGGGTAGTGAATACTGTTTTTATAGTTTTGCCTTCTCCCTCTATTTCATATCTTCTATTCTGGTTGAATCGCGCAGCTGCCGCAACGAGATCATTATAATGTGCCTGGAAACTCGCAGACCGCTGCGTCAATGGAATATATTGCTGCATATACGCAGAGAAGGGATCAATCACTGCAATCTCCCCATGATGATGGATAAGATCGTGCATATAGGCGCTCAACATTTCTCTTCTTTTTTCATCTCTTTGTTCTCTTCCTCTCATAAATGCTTCTTCTGCCTTGGCAGCACGCACCATCATTTTATGTTCCTCGCTTGTATCTGCTTCTGTGCATTTCAACCGCCGCGCAGTTTCTTCGTCATACTTGAAAATATTTTCAAATGCAAGAGTTGTGACAATAGTATGATCTGGATTTATTGTATATGATGCAACACTTCCTTGTTTTATTGTGACTCTTCTTGTTACATCCCTTCCTTCTGTCATTCCTTTGATAATCTCCGCAATCATCGGAACTTTTCCCCCTGCACCTTGGTATGCCTTTTGCAGTTCTGGGATATACAATATCTTTCTTCTGTTTATTGTTTCGACGTCATTCATCACTGCTGTTTCTGACGCCAATTCCAAGCGATAGATATCTTCTTCTTGCACAAGTTCCATCACTGCCCCTATAACTTTTGATTTTCCTGACCCGCTTGGCCCTTCCATGCAAAGATGCAGACCATTCGCAATACATAATGTCGCAATGACAAGATTCTTCTCCTCTCCTATCACTCCTGCTTCTTTGTATGCCTGCAATGCCACATCCATAAGATTATTCCTTCCAAAATATGGCAGTGTAGAGAATGGTTCTCTTTTTTGTTCTTTATTTTGTGCTTTATCTTCAAGCATTAACATATTTCCAATATCCTTCTCTCTGCTTTCTCTTGTTGTTCCTTCTTTTCCCGGATCAATAACTTCTATTACAATATCATGAAGTGTTCTTTCCTCTGTTCTCTCAACAACAGGATGATCATATATTCTATCAGGATATATTGCTGTTGAATTTGCCCTTCCTCGCACAAGCTGCACTGCTGTTTCTCTCCATGATCTTTTCTTTGCTCTTCCTTCTTTACTCTTTAGCCTTTCAAGAATTATTTCAAACTCTGCTTCAGCATACTTGTTGCTCTTGTATTTCTGTTGTAATTTCCTTACTGCATCCTGCCTCTCTCTTATATCTTCTCTATCCATTCCCTGCGGAATATTTGTAAGTTCTTCTGCTTCTTTCACATCTGTTTCATATTGCCGCATGAACCTGCTCGACCACTCTTCTGTCATTCTGCGCCACCATCATCTTTGGTCTGCTCTTTCTTCTCATATTTTTTCTTTATTCTCTTCACTTCTGCTTCCATTGCTTGCATGATGCCGGAAATATCAGGGGCACTGCGCACATATTTTCTAAAATCCTGCCATGCATTATGTGTTGCATACCCTTCCTTTATCCTTGCCATATACACCTTGATTTGTAATTGTTCGTTACTGGTTTCTTCAGAGATAATTGTCACTTCTTTCAATAGTGCATCATACAGTCTTTGATCTACTAACATCTCTCTTAAAGTCTCTTCATCTTTTGTATTGCTTCTGGTGAGTTCTTCGAGCTTTTCATTGACTTGCTTTATTCTTTCTTTGAACATAGTTATTTGTCTTTTGTGTCGGTCTCTCTCTTCAATCTTCTGCTGTTCTTCTGCAGAATCATATACTTGCATTCCTAAATTAACTGTGAGTTCATGGAGCATCCTTTGATTTTTCGAACTATACTCACAAAACTTTTCTTTTTCAAATTCCTGCTTGGTAATATCTGCTCTTTGTACAATAATACTGCCCACTAATTCTTCAACTTTTTCATCTATCTCCCTTTTCATTCTGCTATAACTTTCTTTCTCTCTCTCTAATTTCTCTCTATACATTTTAATGTTTGCTCCTCTTTTTTCTAACCAATTATGTCCCCTCACAGGATAATCTTTCTCCACTCTCTTATCCATCGCTCCTGCTGTTATCCTTTCAAAACTATATTTTCCCCCTTGTCCTACATATAACTGCAGCGTTGTTCCCAAGCTTCCGCTCACCACAAGCGCTGTCTGCTCGCCTTCCTGCACTTTATCTGTTATTTTCTGCTGATTATCATCTACTATCGTCACATACCTTCCTGCCAATACATATATTCTCCGCGGAAGTTGTGTGGCATACGCAGCTCCTTGCAGCGCAGTACTGACACACATATCTAATGTTCTTGCAGCAGAAACCATTCTGCGTTCTGCCGGCGTGTACAACTGTTCAAGATTTCCATACACTGCTGGATCCATTGTTTCTGCCTGCATTTTTTTCTCCTCATTGCTACTCTTTTTTCTCTTCTTTCTTTTTTTCTAATTCTTTTTTATCTTCTGTCTCATATATTTTCAAATCTTCTCTATAATCACTCTGCACAACTCCTCCTGTTTCGCGCTCTACTTTCAATACCACGCCGCTCGAGAGCTTCCATTCTCCTTCTTTTATTACCTCATCCAGTGTATTCATTGTTTTCTGCACTTCAACCAACGGAAATGTTTTTGGCACCGCGTCTCCTTTCCAGTCATGATACATTCCAAAAATTTTGTCTGACGCTTCACCCAGCGCATACTTCGCAGTAAGAATTCCTCCTCCAATAATTCCTACCCCTAACACTCCTGCGCCAACCGCCATTCCTACTCTTTTGTATCGTCCTGGATTCATATCAAGATAATTACTCATCTTCTCACCTTTGATTATTTTTTGATAATGTCTCTTACTCTATCCATCGCTTCTTTTCCTTTCTCAAAGCGTTCATCCCACTTTTTATCATTCACTTGTTTTTCTACCTGCGCATATCCATCAGTGCTCAGTCTCGGCGTTAATGCAACTATCAACACATCATACTCCTTCTGGGGAAGATTCGCAGTAAGACCCTGCACAAACTGCACACGCTCTTCCGGAGACATTTGCCCGACAACTGTTGTTAGCACAGTCTTTCTTGCTTCAGGTGTTGTCAAATATGGCGCTGTGGCTTCTGCAACTGTTTCCGGACTTGCCTTCTCCGCTGTTACTGTCAATACATCCCCATATCCTTTATCTGTCAGCCATCCTTTCTTAATAGGGAGTACTGCCATGTCCAAATAATGCGCTTCTTCCTCTTCTTTCGGCAATAGTGTTCCAAGATATTCTTCCATCGCTCTTTCATTCTCTACTATTCTCTGCACCACCTGTTCCCGCGGCGCATTTCTTTCATACGCTTTCAA
>JACRKI010000167.1 GCA_016215305.1 Candidatus Woesearchaeota archaeon
AAAAAAGCAAAGAAAGCGCAAAAGGCGAGTGCAAAATTTAAATCTCATCCAAAGCATCCGTTCATTCTCGAAACAGAAGCGCGAATCGAAGAAAAGCAGGGATTAAAAAAGGAATCTATCGAGAAGAAGATGCATTGGTTTGTCTCAGTGACATCAATGTTTATTCTTGTGCTGACAAATTTTATTGGCGCGTTATTACTAATCCCATTCCTTCTTTTTTTCAAAGATACTGCGCAGTATGCGATTATTCTCGTTTTCGCGATAGGATTTGGCTTTTTGTTTAATATGATCATTCATTCGTTTGCGCATTTGGGAGACAAGCATCATTTGATTGCAGGAGTTGTTGTTCCTGCGTTTGCGCTCCTTGATATTGTTATTCTCTTCACTATTTTGCAAAAGGCAGTGGACAAATTCAAAATAGCTGCGAATTACAATTACACGTTGATTGTTGTTCTTTTTATTGTTGCGTTCCTTGTTCCGTATTTATTTGATATATTGAGAGGAAAGCATCAATTTCATTAAGAGAGGTGAAAAATTCTTCATGAACGATCGAAGGGAGTGAATGCAAGAATTTTTATAATGAACAAACTCAAGCAAATGCACAGTGCGCTCGCACTAACGATTCTCGCGTCTATCTGCTTTGCGTTTCCTGCGGTATTTGTCAAATTATTGATGAATCAGATTTCTCCCATTGGTGCATTGACCGTTCGATTTTTGATTGCGGCAATTGGGTTTCCTATCATTGTTGCGTGTACAAAAAAAAGTAAATTCAAAACAATCTTGACAGCAAAAGAATATGAGCTCAAGGACTTTTGTATGTTAGGTTTTTTGTTGTTTGCGAGTATTGCGACCCTGTTTAGTTCTTTTGAATATATTCCTGCAAACATGGCAATGCTCATTTTTATGACCTATCCTATTTTTGATATGATTTTGGCAGGAATATTTTTGCGGGAGAAGCCGAGCAAAGCAGATAGTGCCGCGGTGATATTGACATTGATCGGCGCGTATTTTGTTTTTGGCATGCAGCTCGAAGCAGGACAAAATCTGATAGGTTATGGATTTGCGCTGGCAGGAACAATTCTCTGGGCGGCGTATGTCGTGATGAGCAGAGAAGTGGGAATATGCTACGATTATTACAAGCGAACTGCGTGGCTTTTTATTTTCGCGTTTTTCTTTTTCATGATTGCATTTTATATCACTGGAAATCCAAAAGTGCTTGCCGCATTGCCGCAAATCAGCTGGCTTTGGATATTTTTGTTCGCGACAGTGAGCACGCTTGTGCCATACATGTCCCTGAGTTACGCAACTGCATATGTGAAATCATCGGTGATCAGCGTGATTTTGCTTGTCGGAAATGTGATCAGTATTGGTTTAGTTTCTTGGCTGTTTCATGAACCAATCACGACAAACATGTACATTGGCAGCGCGTTGATTGTTGCGGGGTTTGTCATTACGATTGTCGCGGAATGGGAAGATGAAGAAAAGAGATATCATCATTTGTGTCATCATTGAGAGTGAAATTGCGAATTCCAGCCGCCTAAGTATTTTAAGAAAATAGCAGTTCTAGCCGCCTAAACTTATTGACGAAGAATAGAGAAAATAAAAAAATATAGGTAAAAATTTATAAATTCCAGCCGCCTAACTCCATTTATGAAATTCATCAGAAAAAAGATAATAAACGGAAATCAGTACTTCTACTTTGATTATAGTATAACATTAGAAAATGAGAAGAGAATACATTACACGAGATATTTAGGTCATACCATTCCAGAAAATCTAAAAGAACAAATAACAGAATATTTTAACAAGATAGCAGAACGAATTGCAGAAGAAGTATCACTTGGAGCAATAAAATATTTCCCTCCAAATGGCATAATAACAATAGAATGGCATCGCGCAAGATATACCTGTTTGCAGCAAGAATTATATGAAAATGATCGCAAATTGTTTGGCACATTGTTCACTATCTTGTTTATGCTCAACTCTAATCGCGCAGAAGGATCAAATGTCACAAGACCAGATATAGAAAAGATAATGAAAAGAAGAATAAAACCAAAAACGCGTATTGATAAAGAGATTATAGGTTCAATAGACGCAATAAATTTTGCTTTTTCAAAGAAACTAAGATGGAATCGCGCAGGAATAAAAAAGATTCATTATTTGTTGTTTAAAGAGTTATATCCAGAGATTGCCGGGAAATATAAAAGAGTGAATAATATTGTTGGAAGTCCAAATAAAGGTCTTTTGACGACGACAACAGAATGGCAGGAAGTTCCCAAAGCGATGAAAAAGCTTTTACAGTGGGTTCATATGATGAAGAAAAAGAAAATATATCCGCCAATACTTGCGTTAGAATTTCATTGGCGTTTTGAGGCGATTCATCCGTTTGAGGATGGAAATGGAAGAGTAGGAAGAATCCTTCTTAATACAATGCTGCTGGAAAATGGGTTTATGCCTGTTATTTATTTTAGTCAAAATCACAGAGCATATTGTGATGCGATTGCAAAAGCAAGAGATGGAAAAAAGATGCCACTTGCAAAACATTTTGTGGACAGCGTGAAAAAAACGTATACTGCTGTGGAAGAATACAAAAAAGAAGGGATTGTCAAAGGCGGATCACCCGCAGTAAAACAATGGGAGATTACAAGGCAGGGGATTAGGATTTATTGATGAAAACACATATAAAGCATAAAAAAATACTAAACACATGGAAAAACAATATACGCCAGACAGTGTTCTTCGTGAAGCAGCAGAGAGAATAGAAGCAGAAGATGCTGCATTTCAACCAGCTATCGCACAATTCGCACAAGATGAAAGAAAATAGTTCTAGATTATTCGCCAAGCAGAAAACACACGAAGCAATTAACCAACTCACGCACCAGCTCTCCTTTACACGAACGAGCAAAAGCTCTGGCGAGGCCAATAATTATTTTTTATTTTTTCGGTATTATATTCAAAGATAATAATTACATGCCATCGTGTTTTCTTTTGCTGGTTCCTGAGTTTGCGTTGTGGGTGCGTGAGAAGAGAATCTGCGAATGAAAAGTGTAACTAATAAGAACCAAGCTATTTCTTCACCATCAGCAAATACCATGCCAGCGCAAGCAATGCAGCACCTAAGATCAAAACAGCAATTTTAATAACAACAACATAGCGGATAAACTTCTGCTGGACAGAGGTCATAGAAGCATATTTTTTCTGAAGTGCAATAATCTTTTTCTTCATGAAAATAATGAGATTCTTGGTAAATATAAATGTATCCTAACGAAAAACACACGCAATCAGAAAATGTTAAATATAATGAGAAGAGGAAACAATGTATGAGTAAGCAGGAAACAGAAACCAAGCTCCAGAGAGTCTGCGCGGCAATTCTGAAGAAATACAAAGTCACGCAAAAAGAGCATAGTGAGATATTAGAAAGAATAGATTCATTCCTCCATGAAATCAGGGCAGCGCTGCAGAAAGACAAAGTCGAAGCGTATGTCATGCTTGGAGGAAGCGCAGCAAAAGGAACATTTCTCAAGCACGATTTTGATTGCGACATTTTCGTAAGATTTGTCTATGACCAATACAAAGAAAAAGATATTTCAAATTTGCTTGAAAACGCGCTTAAACAAATACAAAAGTTAGACTACGAAAGAGTCCATGGCTCAAGAGATTACTTTCAGGGAAAATGGAAAAATTTGCATTGGGAATGCATTCCAGTGCTTTACATCCAAAACAAAGACATGGCAAGAAATATTACAGATGTCAGTCCATTACATGTCGAATGGCTCAATGAGCATTTGAGTGAAAAATTAAGAGACGAAATCCTCTTAACGAAACTATTTTTCAAGGCGCAAAAAGTGTATGGCGCAGAAAGTTATATGAATGGGTTTTCCGGGCATGTCGTTGATCTTTTGACAGTCTATTACGGATCATTCAGAGAATTATTAGTAAACATCGAAAACTGGAGTGAAAAGCAGCTGATTAATATGACAAGTCATCCTGTCAATCTGAGCCAATTAAATCCAGATAAAATCCAATCCGCGATTATTGTGATTGACCCGATTCAGCCGGAGCGAAATGCTGCTGCAGCAGTGAGTTTTGAACAATTTTATCAGATCAAGAATCAGGCAGCGCTCTTTTTGGAAGACCCAAGTGAAGAATTTTTCAAAAGAAAAGCAATAGAAGCAAAA
>JACRKI010000170.1 GCA_016215305.1 Candidatus Woesearchaeota archaeon
AAGTGAAATTTTTTAAATAATGAGGAGATCCCTATTCGAAGACAACAACAGTTATTTTATGAAAACATGAGTACAGAAGAATTTGATGAAGAAAAGTTCCGCGAGGAAAAAGCAGCGCTGGAACAAAGCGAAGAGACTGGTGAAGTAAAGAAGAAGGGAAACATCACCATTCATGACCTGCCAGGAATTGGTCCTGCGACAGCAGAAAAATTAACTGCAGTAGGGTTTGGAACAGTGATGGCGATTGCTGTTGCAACTCCGGGAGAGATTGTGGAAGCAACAGGCATTTCTGAACCAGGCGCGAGAAAAATAATCAACGCAGCGCGAACAAATCTGGATATGGGATTTGAAAGCGGCGATCAAGTGATGAAGAAGCGAGAGCGCGTCACAAAAATCTCAACTGGCCACAAAGGGTTTGATGCGATGATGGCTGGCGGCTTTGAAACAGGAGCAATTACAGAAATCTACGCAGAGTTTGGTGCAGGAAAAACGCAAGTTGGTCATATTCTTGCAGTCAACGCAGTGGCGGCAGACATAGACAATAATCCCGTTGTGTTTTACGTGGATACAGAAAATACCTTTCGCCCAGAAAGAATCAAACAATTGGCAGAAGCAAAAGGATTGGATGCTGACAAAGTATTGAAGTGCATCAAAGTAGGAAGAGCGTACAATAGCGATCATCAAATGCTGCTTGTCGAAAAAGTAGAGGAAATGATTAATGAACAGCAGATGAATGTCAAGCTCATTGTGGTGGATTCGTTGACAGCACATTTCAGAGCAGAGTTTGTCGGACGAGGAACACTTGCAGAACGCCAGCAAAAGATCAACAAGCACATGCACAATTTGCTCAAAATTGCAGACACACAAAACATCTGCGTCTATGTCACAAATCAAGTGATGTCAAAGCCAGATCAGTTCTTTGGAGATCCAACCCAGGCAATTGGCGGCCACATTGTCGGTCACGCGAGTACGTTTAGAATCTACTTGCGAAAAGGCAAGAAAGGCAGCAGAGTTGCAAAGCTTGTCGACAGTCCAAATTTGCCAGAAGCAGAAGTTGCGTTCTATGTGACAGAAGGCGGCTTGCAGGATGTTTAGAGCGACTTATTCGCTTTTTTTTCTTTTTGTTGAGGTGGACAATGGCAGAAAATTTAAATACGAAGAATAATGATAAGAGATATATGAGAGATAAAAGGATTATAGTAGATGCGATTCAATTTGTTGCAATAGTTGCATCAGTTGCTTTTTACACTCTCTTAAATGCACCAATTGTAGCATTGTTCTTCTTTGTTATCTGCTTAGCAATAGCGTGGTTTCGATTTGAAATTTATAAACAATTAGCGTAAAATGGAAATTCCAACAAAAATCAGATTTGATGTTTTTCTTGTCATAGCTGGAGCAAGCATAATCACAGGAATTCTTGAGTTTCATATTCTTACAAATATATATTTGGAGTTTATTGGTTTGGCTTTGGGAGCATTTCTTTTAATTGTAGGAGTTAATTTAATTAAATCAAATTATGATATGGAAACAGAACTGGAAACATTTGATTATGTGCAAAGAAAGGTAGAGTACATGAAATATTTTGAAAGAGAAAATTTGCTTGTTGAAATGACAAAAGATAGAAATAGAAAGCAGATGATTGCAATGGTTAATTAAGAGCACCAAAATAATTTTCTTACGCACCACTTACTTTTTCACACGAACAAGCATCGCTTCTGTATCTTCAGGTAATTTTATTTTTAAATTTTTTAAAGACTAAAATCAACCAACAAGGCAGCATGAGAAGAAAGAAATAGAATATAATTTAAAAAATAGATTGAAAAACGAGAGCTTTCTTCAAAATTGCACTTTCCGCACAATCCCTTTCTCTGCATCAAGTTCAACAACATCTCCATCTTTCAATACTTTTGTTGCAATTTTAGTGCCAATAATTGCACTGATAATCACTTCAGAATCAATTGCAACTTCGTATAGAAAGTATTTTGAAATTCTCTGGAAAGAGGCAAAATCTATTTAAACTGAGATTCACACCTTTTTTAATTATGGAAAATAAAACACAACTTGATTTAGAAAAGAAATTCTAGTATTCTCCGAAAAAAAATTAGAGACAGGAATAAAGCCTGCCAAGTACGTCCAAAAGCAACTAAAAACTTATGAAATAACTGAAAAAATCACCTGCTGAAAATTAGAAAGTTATTTTTTCAAAATTCTCTAAGAACCTTTTAAAACTCATTCACATTCATTTTGTGAAAAGCATCATCGAGCAACAAAGTTGCAATAAGAATGGTTTTCACAAAATGAACCAAGCCTACAAAAAACTCATGGAAAAACAGCAGTACAAGTTTGTCGGCGAGCATTCTGCAGTCAAGATCTGCGGCTGGACAAAAAAAGCGTTGCAGGATGAAGGCATGTGCTACAAAGGAGTATTTTATGGAATAAATTCACATCGCTGCATTCAAATGTCCCCTGCGATTAATTTCTGTGACATGGATTGTGTTTATTGCTGGAGAGATCGAAACAATTCAAGCTTTGGAAAAGTAGATACCCCAAAAGAGATTATGGAAAATGCGATTAGAGCGCAAAGAAAATTACTCACTGGTTTCAAAGGAAATGAAAAGACAAATCAAGAACGATTTGAACAATCAAAAGAACCGATGCATGTCGCAATTTCGTTAAATGGTGAAGCAACCTATTACCCACATTTATCAGAATTAATTAGAGACATCAAGCGGCGCGGCTGGAGCAGTTATCTCGTCACAAATGGCATGCTCCCGCAAG
>JACRKI010000166.1 GCA_016215305.1 Candidatus Woesearchaeota archaeon
AATTGATGCAAAGGATCCAAAAGAAGAGTTTGAACGGGCAGCTGCCTCGCCGGATGTGGGGATCATTATCACAGATGAGAAAACAATGAATGAACTTCCTGTATTTTTTCGAGAAATGGTAGAAAACAGAGTGAAGCCAGTCACAGTTGTTGTTTCCACAGATGCCGCAAGCAATGAAACCTTGCGAAAGAAAATTAAAAAAGCAATCGGTGTTGATTTATGGAGTAAATAATAAATATAATCAATTAAACTCAAAAGAGGAGAAGAAAATGAAAAAACAAACAAAAAGTGAGGTGAAAAATTTTCATGAATGTTCGAAGAACATGAATGTTAAAATTTTTTTATGGTAAAAATGAAAATATCCAAATCAACAGCAAAGACAGAGATCGTCTCCAAAGGAGTGTTGTATAGAATTGCAGGACCAGTTGTTGTTGCGAAAAATCTTGCGGCAAGAATGTATGATGTTGTTCGTGTCGGCAATGAAAAACTCATGGGAGAAGTTATCCAGATTGACGGAGACAAAGTTGTTATTCAAGTCTATGAAGATACCTCTGGCATCAAGCCAGGAGAACCTGTTTTCAATACAGGAAAACCATTGTCTGTTGCGCTCGGTCCTGGATTATTGACGAGCATTTATGATGGAATCCAAAGACCGCTTCCAGTTTTAGAAAAACAAATGGGAAATTATATTTTACGGGGAGTCGATGCGCCTGGACTTCCGATGAATAAGAAATGGAAATTCACTGCAACAGCAAAAGTGGGAGCAAAAGTAGAAGGCGGAGATATTCTTGGAGAAGTGGAAGAAACAGAAGGATTCACGCACAAAGTTATGGTTCCTCCAAACCTTAGTGGAAAACTTGTTTCGTTAAAATCAGGAACATACACAGTGGATGAAGAAATTGGAAAGCTCGATAATGGAGCAAAACTCCAGCTTATGCATTATTGGCCAGTGCGAAAGCCGCGAAAAATGAGAAAGAAACTTTCTCCGACAATTCCGCTGCAAACAGGACAGCGTATTTTTGATACCTTATTTCCGCTTGCAAAAGGAGGAGTTGCGGCAATTCCAGGACCATTTGGTGCAGGAAAAACAGTTTCGCAGCAGCAGCTTGCGAAGTGGTGTGACGCGGAAATCATTGTCTATATTGGATGCGGCGAGCGCGGAAACGAAATGACAGAAGTTTTGACAGAGTTCCCGCACATGAAGGATCCAAAATCAGGACGACCATTAATGAATAGAACAGTGCTTATTGCAAATACTTCGAATATGCCGGTTGCAGCACGGGAAGCGAGTGTGTATACGGGAATTACGATTGCAGAATATTATCGGGATATGGGATATGATGTTGCGCTTATGGCAGATTCCACAAGCAGATGGGCAGAAGCAATGAGAGAAATTTCCTCACGATTAGAAGAGATGCCAGGAGAAGAAGGATATCCCGCATACCTCTCAACAAGACTCGCAGAGTTTTATGAGCGTGCAGGAATTGGCATTCCGTTGGGAACAGAAAAAACAGGAAGTATTTCTGTTATTGGCGCAGTCAGTCCTCCAGGAGGAGACTTTTCTGAACCAGTCACGCAAAATACGCTGCGAGTCGTCAAAACATTTTGGGCGCTTGACGCAAAACTCGCGCAGAGAAGACACTTCCCATCCATTAACTGGTTGACATCCTACAGTTTATATCACGAAGCGTTGGCTCCATGGTATAAAGAAAATGTCGCAGAAGATTGGCCAGAAGTTATCAAGCAGCTGATGATTATTTTGCAGCAGGAAGAAAAATTGTTGGAAATTGTCCAGCTTGTCGGAAGCGACGCGTTGCCAGATAAAGAACAATTAACATTAGAAGTCGCAAGACTCATCAGAGAATTTATCCTGCAGCAAAACGCGTTCCATGAAATTGACACCTTTTGCGCGATTGAAAAATCATACAGATTAATGACGTTGGTTTTGAAATATAATGAGCAATGCCAAAATGCGCTTGCAAAAGGAACGCGCGTCAAAACAATTTTAGAATTAAAAGCAAAAGACAAGATTGCAGAAGCAAAATTTACAAAAGATTGGAAACAATGGCTGGAGAGCGTTGAAAAAGATATTGAAAAAGAATTTACGCATCTTCATGCGCAGTGAGGCAAGAAAAAATGAAAGAATACAAAACAATTACAAGAATCGCAGGACCGCTTGTTTTCGTTGAGAAAACAGAAGCAGTGGGATATGGAGAACTCGTTTCGTTGAAATTACCAGACGGAAGTACAAAGAATGGACAGGTTTTGGATACGAGCAACGAGATGGTTGTTGTTCAGGTGTTTGAAGGAACATCAGGAATTGACAAACAATCGCGAGTCAAATTCTTGGGAGAAACAATTAAGTTGAGTGTCTCAGAAGAAATGCTGGGAAGAATCTTGAATGGCGCAGGAAAACCAATTGACAATGGGTCAGATGTTATTCCAGAAAAGAAAGTCGAGATTATTGGCGCGGCGATTAATCCATATTCACGAGAACAGCCAAGCGATTTCATTCAAACTGGAGTGAGCACCATTGACGCGACAAATACGCTTGTTCGCGGACAAAAGCTTCCTATTTTTTCAGGAAGCGGATTGCCGCATGGAGAAATTGCGCTCCAGATTGCAAGACAGGCAAAGGTTGTCGGGCAAAAAGAAAACTTCGTCGTTGTGTTCGCGGCAATGGGAATTACCAATGAAGAAGCGCAATATTTTATGAAAGGGTTTGAAGAAACAGGCGCGCTTGACAGAAGCGTGGTCTTTTTGAATCTTGCAGATGATCCAGCGGTCGAGCGGCTTGTCACGCCAAGAATGGCATTGACAACAGCAGAATATCTTGCGTTTGAAAAAGACATGCACGTTCTGGTCATTTTAACAGACATGACAAATTATTGTGAAAGCTTGCGGGAAATTGGCGCAGCGCGGGAAGAAGTTCCTGGGCGACGGGGATATCCTGGATATATGTACACGGATCTTGCGATGATTTACGAACGAGCAGGTATGATCAAAGGCAAGAAAGGATCTGTCACGCAGATTCCCATTTTAACAATGGTCGGAGACGATATTACGCATCCAATTCCTGATTTGACTGGCTACATTACAGAAGGACAGATTGTTCTCTCGCGAGAATTGCATCGAAAAGGAGTATATCCGCCAGTTGATGTTTTGCCAAGTTTGTCGCGACTCATGAACTTAGGAGTTGGAGAAGGAAAAACACGGGAAGATCACAAAAACGTGTCTGATCAACTCTACGCATGCTATGCAGAAGGACGAGATCTGCGAGGGCTTGTCGCGATTGTGGGAGAAGAAGCATTAAGTCAGAGAGATTTGCGTCTTTTGAAATTTGCAGCAGCGTTTGAAGATCAATTTGTCAGACAGCGAAAAGATGAAGATAGATCAATTCAGGAAACATTGAATCTGGGATGGGATTTGTTTGGCAGTATTCCTGAAAACGAACTCACACGATTGAGTGTTAAGTTAAAAGAGAAGTACTACAAATCAAAAAAATAACCATTCACAAAAAAACTAAAACAAGAAAAAATAGAATAAAAAACAAAGCTTTGCTCACGAAGGATTCTCAAAAAATTTCTTCCGAACGAAGTGAGGGAAATTTTTTATGGAAAACATCAAACCAACGCGAAGCGAATTAATGAAGCTGAAGAATCGCATTAAGCTTGCAAAGTCCGGCTATAATCTTCTCAAAAAGAAGCGGGATGGCTTGATTTTAGAGTTTTTTGAGATTCTCAAAAAAGCAAAAACAGTTCGTCAGGAGTTGACAGAAGAATATAAGACAGCAGTGTATACAGGTAATATTGCGCGAACTGTCGAGGGAGATGTGCAGGTTCAATCTGTTGCCCTTGCAGTAAAAGAAGCGCCTGCGTTGCAGCTTAATTCAAGAAACATCATGGGTGTTGTTGTTCCAAAGATTTCGTATGAAAAAAAAGAAAAAAGCTTTGACAGAGGATATGGAACAATTGCAAATTCTGCAGTGATTGACGAAGCATCGATGTCCTATGAAAAAGTGGTTTTGAAAGTCATAGAAGCAGCAGAGATTGAAACAGGAATTAAGAAACTCTTGACAGAAATTGAAAAAACAAAAAGACGAGTCAATGCGCTTGAATTTGAAATTATTCCAAAGCTTGACATCAATCGTAAGTTTATTCAGATGCGCCTTGATGAGATGGATCGAGAGAACGTGTTTAGAATGAAGAGAATTAAGAAGTAGTTTTTTGAAATAAAAAGTAGATCACAATTCTTTCCATGCACCAACAACATATTTGTCAATACATTTCTTCTCATCAGTTTCCCACCGAATACCTTCTGTCATATACTGTGCTGAGTAATCTACTTGTGCCTGAACTCTTTCTCCAGATCTGAGAATGAGTTCATAAGATTTGTCAGCATTACCAAAAGGCCCTCCTAAAGGAAATGATTCGTTAAAGGGAAACCCTTCAATAGTGCCTATATGATCTTGATATCTTTGCCAATTTGGACTTTGTTGCTTTTCATCTGTCATAGAGGAAAGATTCATTTAGCAATTTATAAAATTTAGCAAGAGAAAACACACGAACAGATGAAACAATGCACGCACCAGCAACACAAACACAGGAACCAAGAAAAGTAAATTGTATCTTCATGTAATCATTATTTATTTTTCTTTAATACGCAATCAGCTTCTATTTCAATAAGCCATCCTGGGTTGATAAAACATGAAACTTCAATAAAGCCGCATGCGGGTTGTATTTCTGAAAAGAATTCGCCGTGTGCTTTTGCAGCTTCTTTCCATTTTTTTATGTCTGTCAGAAATAATCTGGTTCGAATAACATCGTCTAAGTTTCCTCCTGCTTGTTCTATGACATCTTTAATGATTTCAAGACAACGTTTTGTCTGACCATACATATCGCCGGGAGTATGAACAGAACCATCTTTTGCTATTGGCGCAGTTGCAGTTACTGCAATGATATTGTCTATGCGTACAGCACGGGAAAAACCTATTTGCTTTTCTAAAGGTTGATTGTACGTAATATTCTTCCTTCTCATAAAATATTAGTCTTGGAATTAATATAAAAATGTGTTGAAAATGTTTATCTAAAAATAGAAAACAGATTGGTAGATAAAGCAATACACGCACTAGAAACCTGCACTTGCACCAGCAACGCAAACTGTATCTTCATGCATTTCGAAATACTATTGAGATGTATATCAAATGGACAAAGTCCACAATTGAAATTGATTTGTAGTATTTCGTAATGCATCAAGAACCACTGGTCTATCGAACTCGCAGGTCGCTTTCGCGTCATGTCACGGATCTTTGATCAGTGGTTCTAGATGTAATTATTTTTATTGTAAAATATATTCTAAAAAATCGACAAAAAAATTATTGACCTTGCCAAAGCTTTTCTTGGTGCTTGTAACAAAAACATGAGAAGAAATAATCAATGAACAGCGACCTCTTCTTTCATCGCTTTATTTGTTTCTTCTTTTATGATTTCCCAGTGAAGTTTGACTAATTTTTTAATAGTGGGATCGTTTGTGTTCAGCTTGAACAATTTTGCTTTCCCAATGATTCTTGTGGGAGTAACTGCAT
>JACRKI010000165.1 GCA_016215305.1 Candidatus Woesearchaeota archaeon
GTTTTTATTTCCATTATTTTATTTGTGTTTGGATGAAGAATCAGACCACCTATTTGAGAGAATTTTGCTTTTCCGTTTTTATCAAATGCTAAAACCTTTTTGTTCTCATAATCATTTTTTTCAACAAGCTCTCCAATCTTGACAAACGTTGTTTTTCCATTGTCTGATATCAGTATTCTTTCGTTATATGGAAGTGAGCCACCATACCACTTTGACATAATTTCCGGACCATTTATAACAAAAAATCTTGCACCAGATTCGTTTGCAACAGCCTTTGCAAGCAGTGTTTTTCCTGTTCCAGGAGCACCGTGCAAAAGAATTCCCTTTGGCGGCTCTATTCCCAGACGTTCAAATAACTCAGGGTGCTTCAGTGGGAGTTCAATCATTTCCCTGACAAGCTGTATTTCATTGTGCAATCCTCCCAAATCTTCGTACGTGACATCTGGTATTTTTTCTTCCATAACTTCAGTCGCTTGTGGCAGTACTTCTACATCTGTTGCTCTCGTTATTCTAACAGGTCCTTTCGGATCAGATGAGACAACAACAAATTTTTCTTCACCGAATGGTGTCAGAACAAAGTCAATTCCAAAAAATTCCTCAAACATGCTTTCAAAGCTATTTTCTTGTCTTGACCTGACAACAGGATTTGGAACAATTATATCCCCAACAACAACAGGTCTCATTAAAATGTTTCTCTTCAATAAATCTCCAGAAATATGAATCATTATTCCCTTTCTGGCAGGAGCAATTGTAACAGCCTTAGCTTCCTTTACATCACCTTTTCTTAATTTTACTTCGTCACTGATACCAGCCCCACAATTCTTTCTTACAAGACCATCCATACGAATAATATCTAGACCTACATCAGCAGGATAAGCACGAAGAACTATTGCCACTGTCTTTCTTTTCCCTTCAATCTCAATCACATCACCTTCTGTGACACCAATTTTTTTCATATCCTTGGCAGATATCCTGACTATACCACGCCCATAGTCCCCTCTCTCAGTCAGCTCTCCAACTTTCAGTTTTATTTCAGGTCCGATTGTCTTTCCATTTTCTGCCATGTTTCCAACCCGCAAACCAAACAGCTTTCCGCACCAAGATGGCTGGACGCCTTCGGCGTCAGTTTGTCGTGTGCGGCGGTCTGGTTTTTTCAGTTTTAGGGTAATCCTGATTTCCCTATGCGCTGCTTTGCAGCGCAATATATTTTAACTGCGACTTATTCTTTTGTATTATATCGCAGATAAATCTCAAATAATCATTGGTTTCTTATGCCTTTCATTCTTTTTAAATTTTTATTATAGAGGAATCGTGAAGCGATTCTTCTATTTGTCTCCAACTCCTCGTGTATCATGTTTTCAAGCATGTTTCTGTCCATCATAACTTCAAGCATGTCATATTCGACCTTTCTTCGCCACTGGTCAAAAAATTTTTCCATGCGTTTTGCATGCTCTATTGCAACCATGAAAACCGAGTCACTTATCTTTTATGTGATGTTTTTCTTATAAAAACCTCTTTCTTGTAATAACACAAATACAACAATGCTGTTAAAACCTTTAGAACAACCCGAACTTAATTTCCTTCAACCCTTTCTCAGTAATTTCAAAGCTTATTTTCTTGCCTTCTGGAAGCGAACGATGCTTTCTGAGAATTGCTATTCTTTGATTTTCTTTGTCACCCTTGCGAAGTTCGACAAGGCATTTGCTCCAGAATCGTGCTATTGTTTTGCTTGTTATCTCAATATCCTCGCCACTGCCATAAACCTGGTTTGTTACTAGAACTGGAATGCTTTGCTCTCTTGCAATTTTTGACAATATTGAATATTGAGTTGCGAGCTGACGGTTTACAGCACTGGCTGATTTTTTGTCATGAGGATCGAGGACGAGTCTGTACAATGTTACAAGAGAGTCGATTATTATGATATCTATCTTTTCTTTCTGAAACATTTTTTCCAGTTTTTTTACTAGTTCATGTTGTTCTTCCCATGTGTGCGGTTCAAAAAACATAATGCTTTTCAACTTTTTCTCATCTCCACCCAACTGTTTGAACCGCTCCAGAGAGAAAGAGCCTTCTGTATCTATGTATATTATTTTGTTCTTGCAATTGAGCAGTGTGCATATCGCTATATTTGTTTTTCCAGAACCAGCTGGTCCATAGGTGTTTGTGACTGCCCCAAACTCTATGCCTCCGTTGAGAAGCTTGTCAATCGGCGTGTTTGTTGCCTGTTTCTGGATTTCCATTTTTATCTCCTATTCGTACGTCCTTATTTGTTTTTGTCGAAAATCCTTAAGAAACAATATTATGATAAGAACTGCGAGATAAATTAAGACCGTGAAGCGGTTACTAATTAGCAGTTTTACTAAAAA
>JACRKI010000173.1 GCA_016215305.1 Candidatus Woesearchaeota archaeon
TCTTGCCAGAATTCACTGCTGAATTTTCTCTTGCCTATCCTAAACTCATGAAAGAACCAGTATCAACAGTTCAAGAAGCACTTTATGAAACGAAGATTGGACGCGTGACACGATTGCTCTCTTTTATTCAAAAAGGACAGATCAAAAAAACCATGAACTGTGTCAAGATTCTCACCCGCGTTCTTGGACCTGATGATTTTCTTGAACAGAAAACCTCGCAGGGAAAATATTTATGGAAATGGTTCTGCGAAGTCAACAAAGATTATGAAGCGCTCAAAGAACAAGTTGGGAAACCTGAAGATGATCTCTTGCTCTTTACCTACACTGAAGATAAAATGTCTTTTACTTCTGATTTATCTAATGAACTGATTTACCGATTTCCTCATAAAACTATTTTGATTTGCAGACAAAAAGGACTTGAGATGAAATGCAGCATTCGAAATACTGACAAGGTTTTACCTCCCGCAATAAATAAATCTCTTCAAGGATTAACAGGTTATGGAGGCGGCCATGATCATGCCTGCGGCATTTGCGTCAATATTGATGATTTCAACGTGTTCTTGGAGAGGTTGAAGAAAGAGTTGAAGTAGATTCTTAGCTTTCTTATCACGAACTAGCAACGTAGAGATTCGCTCAACAACGCTTGGCGAACACAATATTTTTTGGATTATTTTTTTCGATGTATTTTTTATTTTAATCAATAATAATTACATGAAGATACAAGAGTGATGCTGGTGCGAGTTTAGGTTTTGTCAGTGCCTGTATCTTTCTTGTTCGTGTTTTTTCACCACTAATAGAAAAGTATATATTCCTCTTTCCAGAAAAAACACCACATGAAACAATTTATCGCAAAACTGCAGCGCCTTGCAAAACAACATCCCAAACGCATCTGCTTTCCTGAAGCAACAGAACCGCGAACCATTGAAGCAGTCAAAATCATTCTCCGCAAAAAAATCGCAAAACCGATTCTGGTAGGTGATCAAAAAGAAATTGCTGCCGCGCTCAAAAAACATCATCTCTCTGCTGAAGCAGTTACCATTCGAGATCCAAAAAATGACGCGAATTTTTCACGTTATCTCAAACAATTTCTTCAAATACGAAAAGAACATGGACTTCAAGAAAAAGAAGCACGACAACTTCTTTCTGAACCTATTTATTTTGCAACCATGACGCTCTATTCTGGAAATGCTGACGGCGTTATTTCCGGCGCAATTCATCCGACTGCCCATACACTCCGTCCAGCATTTCAAATTATTAAAACGCATGAAAAGTTTCACAAAGCTAGCGGCGTGTTTTTTATGGTCCTTCGAAAAAAGCTCTTGCTTTTTTCGGATTGCAGCGTGAATGTTGCCCCTGACGCAAAGGATTTAGCTGAAATTGCACTTGACACTGCAACCACTGCACACATGCTTGGTCTCAAACCTCGCGTTGCGATGCTTTCTTTTTCGACATACGGAAGCGCACAACATCATTATGTCGATAAAGTCCGCGAAGCAACTGCGATTGTCCAAGCAAAAAATCCAAAACTTCTTGTTGGCGGAGAAATGCAGGTTGATGCCGCGCTTGTTCCTGCTGTTGCTGCACAAAAATGCCCCAAATCTGCTGTGCAAGGAGATGCAAACGTGCTCATCTTTCCAAATCTTGACGCAGGAAATATTGCGTATAAATTAGTGGAGAGACTTGCAAAAGCAAACGCCATTGGTCCTATTATTCAAGGATTGAATAAGCCCGTGAATGATTTATCCCGCGGCTGCAGCGTCGAAGATATTGTTGATGTCACTGCAGTAACTGTGATGCAGGCGCAGGAGAAATTAAAATATAAATAAATTCTTACATTCGTGCTTTGCACTCATGAAGAATTTATCAACCAAAGATAAAATCAAGAGGTGAAAAATCTTCCATGAGCATTCGAAGAATGCGAATGTTTAGATTTTTATGATGAAATGGGAACTGAAATTATTGTTACTGAGCACCTATCTTAACTTTTTTAGCTCAGGATTATTTTTACCCTTGTATGCTGTTTTTGTGCAATCCCTTCATGGCACTGTGTTTCACGCAGGCGCAAGCTTTGGCGTCTATACTTTAACTGCAGGAATTATTGTTTTTATTTTTGGAAAACTCGAAGATAAAATTCTTGACAAACGAAAAATGCTTTGCGTTGGCTATTTTTTTCTTTGTCTTGGACCGCTTTCCTATCTTTTTGTGACCTCTATCCCCCTTCTCTATCTCGTACAAGTGATTAACGCGATTGGAGTTGGGATTTTTACTCCTGCATGGAAAAGCTTGTACAGCAAAGATGAAGACATTGGCAAAGAAGCACAGGAATGGTCGCTTGTTGACGGCGGAGACATGATTCTGATTTCTATTGCTGCTGTTCTTGGCGGATTCTTAGTTAATTGGTATGGATTTCGGATGTTGTTTCTTTTGATGTTTTTTGCACAAGTAATTGCATTCTTTTTTTGCTTGCAGATTTTGTGGAGAAAGGAAGGGAAGAGAAAGAGATTGAAAAATTAGGATTGCCAAAATCTCTGTTCACGAACTCGTTGCTTTGAATCGCCTGACCATTCATCCACGAACAAGCAACGCTCTGGCGAACACAATAATTTTTTTGGATTATTTTCTTCATCTTGAAAAGAAAGAACAAAAGAAAATAGAAAAGAAATAAAAAAATAAATTTAGAAAAACTTCAACAATAAGCCGCCATACTTGATAAACAATGGCACGAACACTAAGCTAATGATTGCCATTAATTTTAACAAGATGTTTAAGCTCGGTCCACTCGTATCTTTGCACGGATCTCCAACAGTATCTCCAACAACTGCTGCTTTATGCGTCGGACTCCCTTTCCCACCAAGATTTCCTGCTTCAATATATTTTTTTGCATTATCCCAAGCACCGCCTGCATTTGCCTGCGAAATTGCCATGACAACGCCTGATGCCAATGCTCCTGCAAGAACTCCTGCAAGCGCTTCAACGCCAAACAACACGCCCACGACAATTGGGGTAAGCACAACAAGCAATCCTGGCGCAATCATTTCCCGCAACGCTGCTGCTGTTGAAATATCAACGCATGTTCTATAATCAGGTTTTGCCTTGCCTTCCATTAATCCCTTAATGGACTTAAACTGTCTTCGCACTTCCACAATCATATCCTGCGCTGCTTTTGCAACAGATTTCATCGTCATCGCACTGAACAAAAAGGGAAGCATCCCTCCCACAAATAATCCCGCAATCACCATATTGCCCAACAAATTGATACTTGTTAATCCTGCTGCTGCGACAAACGCACTAAACAATGCAAGTGCGGTGAGTGCAGCTGAACCGATCGCAAATCCTTTGCCCATTGCCGCAGTTGTATTTCCTGCTGCATCGAGAATGTCTGTTTTCTTTCTCACGTCACTTGGCAAGCCAGCCATTTCTGCAATGCCTCCTGCATTATCAGAGACAGGACCATACGCGTCAATCGCGAGCGCCATCACTACTGTTGCAAGCATTCCTAACGCTGCAACTGCAATGCCATACAATCCTGCATATTTGAACGAAACAAATACTGTCACTGCGATTAATAAAATTGGAATCACTGAACTTTCATAGCCAAGCGCAAGTCCCTGAATGATGTTTGTTGCAGCGCCTGTTTCAGACGCTTTCGCAACACTTCGCACTGGCGCATGCGCATGACTTGTAAAATATTCAGTTACATAGCCAATCAGTAATCCTGAAATAAGTCCCACTGCCAATGCAATGAAGACTCCCATTTCTGTATATTGAATTCCATTCAACATGAATGTTGCAGGCAGCCATTGTTTTGTCAAGAAATACATCGCGACAAGCACAATCACTGATGCAATGGTTAATCCCTTTTTCAATGTTGCTTCCACATTATTGTCTGCTCCAAGCTTGACAAATTTGACTGTGAGTAATGATGCTAATATTCCCACTGCAGAAACTGCAAGCGGGTAGAGAAGCGCTGTCTGCAATCCCTGCGCGCCAAACGCAAGCGCGCCAATCACCATCGCTGCACACGTTGATTCCGCGCAGCTGCCAAACAAATCCGCGCCCATGCCTGCAACATCTCCAACATTGTCTCAGACATTGTCTGCAATGACTGCTGGATTTCGCGGATCATCTTCTGGAATTCCTGCTTCCACTTTTCCCACAAGATCTGCGCCAACATCTGCTGCTTTTGTGTAAATGCCGCCGCCAACTCTTGCGAACAACGCAATGGAACTTCCTCCCAACGCAAATCCTGTCAAGACTTCTATCACTGTTTCAACTGGAAGCTGCGCGTATGTGGTGAGCACATAATATAATCCTGAAAGACCAACCACTGCGAATCCGACTAACGCAAATCCTAACACTGTTCCTGACTCAAACGCAATAGTAAATGCGCCTGCAAGACTTGTCTGCGCCGCATGCGCTGTTCTGATATTTGCTTTTGTTGCAATTTTCATACCGACATATCCTGACGCAATTGATGCCAATGCTCCAAGAACAAATGTCAACGCTGTCCATGGACCTTCATTGATGGCTGCTGTTTTTGGATGGTCAAGGAAAAAAAAAATCACTGCCCCCATGACGAGGATGAACCACCCCATTGTTTTGTATTCTCTTGTGAGGAATGCCATCGCCCCTTCATGAATTGCATTTGCAATCTCCTGCATTTTGGCATTGCCTGTCTGCGCTTTCGCAACATTATCTGCAATAAACTTCGCGACCACTAAAGAAAGCAGTCCAATCAACAAAATAAATAAGACAAATTCCATTCTCTCCACCCCGAATTTGATTTTAATTTTTGTAGATGGAGTGATTAATGTAGGATATTTAAAGTTGATGGAATTTTTTGGATTTATTGACTCCTCTGCACAGGAACTGACTGCTCTTTTCTCACGAACCAAGAAAAGCTTGGCAAACATAATCCCGACTATGTCGAGATTATGAAGCTTACATTTCACGTAAGCAAGGCATGTCATTTTGATTTATTCTTTCGATATTTTAAAATATTTCATCGAGAAAATAATAATTACATGAAGATACAGTTTGCGTTGCTTGTTCGTGTATTTTTCTTATCTGTTCGTGTGTTTTGTTTTTTAGAATTATTCATAAGGGAAAAACTTTACAAATTATACTTTACTGCCAAATTTCCGTATGCAGGGACAAGCGTTGGAATAACCATATAATTCGCAAAAGCCCAAAGACTTGAAAATCCTGAACCAATTACTAATTCATCTTTATTTTCTTTGGAAAATGCTCTCTTTAAGGACGCAAGGAATTTCTCTTCTGTAGATGGATCAAATAATTCTCTTGAAAAACTTGTTCTGGAAAGACCAATTTCCCGAACACGGAAATGCGTATCTGAATTCGCAATAGCCACAAGACCCTCTTTTTCTGCAACTGCTTTCGCAATTTCGTTGGAAAGATACA
>JACRKI010000168.1 GCA_016215305.1 Candidatus Woesearchaeota archaeon
AGAATTTTTCGGATAAGAGAATCATATGTAGGCATGTGCTCTTTTTTTTTGATAAAATCAAGCATTTGTTTTGTTGCAAAGGAAACTTGGATTGTGGTTGCCATAAACTATAGCTATAACTATAACTATTTAAATTTTTTGGAAGAAAAAATGAGTGAAGAAAGATAAAAAAGAAAATAAATGAAAAAAAGAAAAATTATTTCTTATTTTCCCATAACTGTTTTCATGACCATCGCTTCAACAACGTATGGATCCGCGTTTGCGCAAGGACGTCTATCTTCAAGATATCCTTTATGATCAACAGCAACTTGCCAAGGGATACGAATACTTGCACCTCTGTCAGAAACTCCTGCACTAAATTCTTTATAACTAGCAGTTTCATGAATTCCTGTAAGTCTTTGTTGAATTCCATCACCATACACTGCAATGTGCGCATCATGATTTGCTCTCAAGCGATCAATTATTAGCGGAAAGTGTACATCAGTTGCCCGCATTTCTTTTGTGGAAAAATTTGTATGCATGCCAGCACCATTCCAATCTTTCTCTGGTTTTGCAGCAAAAGATGCAACAACACCATATTGTTCTGCAATTCTTGCAATGAGATATCGTGCAACCAGAGAATCATCTGCAACGCGAAGGGGATCACTCGTTGGTGTTCCATTCCCCATTTGCCATTCCCATTGACCGGGCATAACTTCTGAATTTCCTCCTGCTATGAGAAGTTTTGCGTCAAGACACACGAACAAATGTTTTTCCATGATTTCTCTTCCAGAAATTCTATCTGCACCAACAGCACAATAATAAGGTCCTTGTTGAGCAGGAAAACCCTTTTCCGGAAACCCTGCTGGTCTTCCAGTATCTGCTCGTAAAAATGTATATTCTTGTTCAAGTCCAAACCAGAATTCCTGGTCTTTAAATTCTTCAGCGAGAGCTCGCAATGCTGCTCTTGTATTTGAGGGGTGTGGAACATTTCCTGGAACAAGCATCACTTCATTAACAACTAAGATTGAAGTGTACTTTGGATTCGCTGTTGTTCGAATAGGGTCAAGATAAACACGAACTGGTTTTAAGACACAATCAGATTTATCACCTGTTGCTTGTTCAGTACTGCTTCCATCAAATCCCCATATAGGAATGTGTGATAGTCCTTCTGATGAAGTCAGAGTATCTATTGTTATACCATCTTTTAATTCAAGAATTCTTGGTTTCCCACGTATGCCTGCTGTTGGTTTCACACCATCCATCCACAAATATTCTGCAATTACTTTCATACATAACCCCTCCTTTTTTCTGTCATCAAATCTTTTTCTTATCGATCACTTTTTCCGATCACTGTTTCGCTTGCTGGGAGCAAACTGGATGTTATTCTGATTTGAAAGATATTAATAATTATTTCAAGATTTTTGAAACAAACATTCAATTAAAAAAGAAATTTTAAACATTTGTTTAACAAAAGCAATATAAAGACAAACAAGCTAAACAAACGAGAACATGGACATCGACAAAAAAGACAAAGCAATACTCAACACCATGTTAGAAAACTCTCGTCTCAGCTATCGTCAGATCGCGAAAAAGACAGGGATGAGCGTTGCGACAGTGATGCACAGAGTCAACGCACTTGAAGAAAAAAAGATAATCAAAAAATATACTGCGCTTTTCGATTATGAGCAGTTGAATTATGACATTACAGTCATTATCGAGATGCAGGTCAGCAAAGGAAAGCTCGAAAATGTTGAAAAGAAGATTGCGAAGCATCCGAATGTGGTTGCGGTGTATGACGTGACTGGCGCGTTTGACATTATTATCATCGCGAAGTTCAAGACGCGAAAAGCAATGGATGTATTTTTGAAGGAAATTCAGACGTATGATTTCGTTCTCAGAACAAACACACAATTGGTTCTGAAAACAATGAAAGAAGAGGAGATTTTTGTGCAGTGAAGAGGAAGTTCTGAATCGCCAAGTTTTGCACAACACACGCACGAGCAACGCTAAGGTATTTCGAAACGCAAAGCGTTTAGTAATCCTTTGAGCAAAGCCCAAAGTATCTTTATATAATTATCATTTTTTGAAGAAAATTATATCAAAAAATAAAATCAAAATTATTGTGTTCGCCAGAGCTTTTCTTGGTGCGAGTATTAGCGATGCTTGTTCGTGAAAAATGTTAGAAGAGAAAAATTATTTCTTTAAAACACCAACAATATCTTCAAATACTTTCTCAATCAACTGATCGCCATCAATCTCAAATAAGAGATTCTTCTTTTTGTAATATGAAATAAGCGGTTCAGTGAGTGTTCGATACGTTTCCATGCGTTTGTGAATGGTTTCTGGCTTGTCATCATTGCGGAAAATAAGTTTCTCTCCGCAACTGTCGCAGTGATCTTTTTTCTTAGGAGGATTGGATTCAAGATGAAAGATTTTGCCGCATTTCGGACAGCTTCGTCTGCCTGATAATCGTCGAATGAGAACAGCTTCATCAACAAAAATGCTAATTACTCCATCAAGTTCCTGATGCAATTCTTTCAAAAGCGCGCCAAATCCTTCTGCCTGAGGAATGGTGCGGGGAAAGCCATCGAGCAAATAGCCATTTTTGCAATCGGATTTTTGTAATCTGTCCTTAATCAATCCAAGCGTGATAGAATCATCCACTAATTTTCCAGCTTTAAGAATCGCATCTGCTTTCTTACCCAGTTCTGTCTGCTCTTTTATTGCAGCGCGAAACATATCCCCTGTAGAAATCTGAGGAATAGAATATTTTTTGCATAAGAGCTGTGCCTGTGTTCCCTTGCCCACACCCGGTGGTCCTAAAAAAACGAGTCGCATAAGATTTATTTTTTTGTATTGTTTATATGCTTTACTTTTTTTACAAACTCAACGCCTTTCATCTTCTCAAATTCTTTATCTCCGGTGACAAAAGAACAATAATTTTCTAAAGCAAATGTATACCCGACAGCGTCAAAGAAAGAAATGTCATCTTTCCGTGAGTCTACTCGAAATTGCATTGCTTTTATTAGTGTTGACAATAAAACCGGCCTGCAAAATGGCTCAAGTTTCCGCTGCCAATAATCAGCAGTAATTTTATCATGTTTTCTATAGATAAGCCCGTAAAATTCAGCGAAAGTAGGATCGGCAATGATTATATCTTCATGAAGAAGAGAAGTGAATTTTGGATTTCCCTGATGTATTTCAATAAGAGCATAGGTATCAAGGCATTTCATCTACAACCACTTACTTTCCAACATTTTGCGATGCTCTCGAAAGTCTTTTTCTGTAATCTTCACTCCCATTCTCTTTCCAAAACCAAATAACTCCTTGAGGGGATTTTCTTTCTGAGTAATCTCAAGAGCAACTTCCTGTCCTTCTTTGAGATGGAGAGCAGTTGCTTCCTCTTTTGGAATAAGAACTCCAATTGAATTTCCCCATTTCTTTATTTTACAGACAATCATAATAATCACCGTAGTTATTAGTTAATTTTTAGTTAATTAATTATACACGGAATTAACTGATATAAAAATGTTTCGAGAACTATTCATCTCTTAAACCATTTTGCGTTAGTTGAATTATAGAGAGCTTTGAATAACTATTTTTTGTACGATTCAAAGCGGTTCTGTTTAGAACCACAGGTCAAAGACCGAGCATGAAACGAAAGTGTCTTACTAATATTGAGAGACCAGTGGTTCTTAACGCATTACGAAATATCACATATTGAAATTCGAGAGCGGACTTTGTCCATCGGAGATCCACTCAAGGGGTATTTCGAAATGTATTGAGAATTTTGAGAAAAAATCACCTAATATATCTCAAAAAGTGATTTTTTCAAAATTCTCTATAGTTATATCCAATTTCTCAAAAAACGCTTTATTTTCATCCCAATGTATTTTCTGAATATTTTTTCTATAATGCTCTTTATTGTCCAAGAACAAAGTGAAATTCTCAGCAGTAATTTCAGGAACAGTCACTCCATATCCAAGTTTGTCTAAGTAATATCCATTCAATATTTGTTCAAACTGCCGATGAACAGGAATCGCGAAAATAGGTTTTTCCAGATACAATGCTTCAGAAAGCGTGGTGAAGCCGCCGTTAATAATGACTGCGTCAGCAGTCGCGAGATCGACAAGATGTTCGTTGTCGTTGAATCTCTTGAACTGCAAATTCCCGACAATTTCTTCGCGATTAAATCCATACAAAATAAATGTTCTGTCAATCTGCTTCAAGACAGAAATGAGTTTAGTATAGCTTGGAGATGTTTGATACACAAAAATATGCCCATTGGTTTGATATTTTTTCTTTTTGAGTTCCTGGATTTCATGACGAATAAGTGGAGGAAGAAGCGTTGTGTTTTTTTTGATAAGAGAAGGAAAAAAGAAAGAGATGATCAATGTCTCAGCAGGAAAAGGAACAAAGCCGTGAATTACTGCGCGGGAATAGAGTTCAGATATTTTTTGCGAAGGAATATCTTCAATCGCAGTGTTGGTAATGTTGTGTTGATTGTCGATGCTGATGCAGGGAACGCGAAATATTTTTGCCCAATACAGGCAAAACGGCTCGAAATCTGTAATCGCCAGATCTGGGTTGTGGCGAAGAAAGAAAGCAGGATAGCGAAGTGACGCGAGAAGCATCAAGGGAAATTTGAGGAGATTGATTCCGCCAGTCAAAACGCTGCTGACCGTGTTGTTGATATAATACATGTGAAAGCCGAGAATGCGATGCACAGGATAGAATTTTTTCAAATATCTATACCCTTTTCCATGACTGAAAACATGAACTGTATTTTTTTTCTTGAGATGTTCAATGAGAAGGTGTGCGCGCAGTGCGTGTCCGTTTCCTTCCCCTGCGACACCGTAAAAGATTGTTGCCATTCTAAACGCTACTATGAGGTATTATAAAAAGTTCATGTTTAAGATTCATTTTTGTAAGGCAAAATAAAATTTTGAAATCGCCGAGCCACAGGCGAGGAGATTCAAAATTTTATTCGAAACATATATAAATGACTTGCAATTTCAAAACAATCATGGCAAAATTTCAGGAAATACCTGCGCAATCTTTAATCGGCAAAGTTGCTGAAGAGCTAAAGAAAAACGGAGCAGTCAAAGTTCCGGAGTGGGCAATGTTCGCAAAAACAGGCGCGCATACCACGAGACCACCAACACAAACAGATTGGTGGTATCTTCGGGCAGCAGCATTGTTGAGAAAAATCGCAGTCAGAGGTCCAGTCGGCACTGAAAAACTCCGCGTTGTTTATGGGGGAAGAAAGCGGCGAGGACACAAACCTGCGGAATTCAGAAAAGCAGGCGGCAGTGCGATCAGAAAAGTATTGCAGCAGCTCCAGACTGCGGGATATGTCAAATACAAAGACAAAGGAATCAAAAAAGGCAGAATCATAACTTCGCAAGGATTATCATTTTTAGATAAAGCTGCAAAAGCAGTAAAAGTGGAAAAGAAAGAATAAAAAACAATGGAGGGAAAAATTTCTTCATGAGCGAGCAACGCGAGTGAATGGAAGAAATTTTTACATGGCACGATCAAAACATCTCAGTCGAAAAAAACGCTTGGCAAAGCATGGCAAGCAAACGCGATGGGCGCCATTCTGGGCAGTTCCAAAGAAATTTGGAAAAGGCAGAAGAGTGCATCCGGGACGATTGACAGTAGTCAAGCGAAACTGGCGGCGAGTCAAACTCAAAGCATAAATAAAATCCTTACATTCGGCATTGCCTCATGAAGGATTTTAAAAAATAAAAAAGAAGTAAAAACAAATGGAGAGTGAAAAATTCTTCATGAAAACACGAAGTGTTTGAATGCAAGAATTTTTTATATGGCACAAAATATCGAACGCACGTACAATATTCCTCTCAGACAGGAGTATATGAAAGTCGCAAATTACAGGCGAACAGAAAAAGCAGCCCGTGCGTTGAGAGCATTCATTGTGAAGCACATGAAGTCTGAAGATGTTAAGATTGGAAAATTCCTCAATGAGTTTGTGTGGATGCATGGGATGAAAAATCCGCCGCATCACGTCAAAGTCAATCTCGTCAAAATTCCTGAAGGAACAGTTTATGTCGAACTCTTTGGCAAGCCATTAAAAATTGGCAAGGAAGAGAAGAAGGAAAAAGAAAAAACAGCAAAAGAAGACAAAAAAGAAACTGCTGAAAAGAAAGTTGCTGAGAAAAAAGAAAGCAAAACAATCGACGCAGAAGTTGTTGCTGAAAAGCCAAAAGCAGCACCAAAAAAAGAGAAGAAGAAAGAGTAATTGAATTCTGAATTTATTCAAAAATTATTCACGACCGCAGGGAGTAAATAATTTTTTAACAAACTATATAAACTCAAATTCTCCAGAAATTCTTTATGAAGAAAAAAGTGATTTTGATTGCCGATGACGAGCCGCATATAGTTGATTTGATCAAGCTGAGTCTCGGACAGGAGGAATATGAATTGCTTGAAGCGGCAGACGGAAAAGAAGTGTTGAAAATTGTCGCAAAAAAAAAGCCAGACCTTATTTTGCTTGATGTCATGATGCCGGGAATGGATGGCTATGAAGTGTGCAGAAGAATCCGACAGAATCCGGAAACAAAAGATATTGTCATTGCAATGGTCTCTGCGAAAAAAGAAGACCATGATATTTTGACAGGAATTGACAAGGGAG
>JACRKI010000169.1 GCA_016215305.1 Candidatus Woesearchaeota archaeon
CAAGAACAACTCACAGCGAAGTAAGATGTCCTCCACTTCTTTTCTCAACAAAAGCGATGCACAACAAGTAATCAACCGATTTGGCAGTCCACTCTACGTCTATGATGAACAAATCATAAGAAAGCGATGTCAGGAATTAAAGCAAGCATTCGGCGGGTGGAAAAACACACGATTCCATTATGCAATGAAGGCGAACAGTAATTTGCATATCCTAAAAATAATTCAAGAACAAGGATTTTGCGTGGATGCAGTGAGTATCTACGAAGCAGAACTTGCATTTCTCGCAGGATTTACGAAAGAACAAATTTTGTTTACCATAAACAACATGTCTGATGAAGAAATGCACTATGCGCAGAGTAAAGGAATTTTGCTCAACATTGATTCTCTTTCGCGCTTAGAAAAGTATGGAAAAGCGTATCCAAAAAGCAGTGTTTGCGTGAGAATGACGCCAGAAGTCACTGCGGGACATCACGCAAAAGTGCAAACAGGATATAAAGAAAGTAAGTTTGGTATTTTGTTTGAAGAGATTGCAATGTTGCTGCAAATAGCAAAAAAATATCGTCTTCACATTATTGGGTTGCATGAACACACGGGGTCAGGAATTAAAGACATGAATGTGACATTGAAAAGCATGAACGGACTTATGAGTGTTGCATCGCAATTTCCAGAACTTGAGTTCATGGATTTTGGCGGCGGCTTTTCCATTCCGTACAAACCAAATGAAAAACGATTTGATCTCCAAAGTTTTGGAAAGAAAACAACGAAACTTTTTGCTGCATTTTCAAAAAAGAGAGGAAAAGAATTAGCATTGGTGTTTGAGCCGGGAAGATATTGTGTTGCGGAATCAGGAATGCTTCTCTGCAAAGTCACCGCAATAAAAGAAAGAGGAAAGAAAGCAATCATAGGTGTGGATACTGGCTTTAATCATCTTATTCGACCAGTGATGTATGACAGCTATCATCATATTGTGAATCTCAGTACTAATGAGAAGGATAAAAAACAAAAGAAGTATGATATCTATGGAAACATTTGCGAATCAGGTGATTGCTTTGGAAAAGAAAGAATGCTCAGTGAAGTGAAAGAAGGAGATATTCTTGCGATTCTTGATACTGGCGCGTATGGATTTAGCATGGCATCGCAGTATAATAGTAGACCATTGCCAGCAGAAGTACTCATCAAAGATGGAAAACCAACCTTCATCAGAAAGAGACAAACGTTTGAAGATATTTTAAAGAATACAGTCAAATGTTCCTCATGGAAAATTTTAAATGTAAAATCTTTCATGAACGAAGTGAATGTTAAGATTTTATTCAAAGTTATCGTTCATTGTTCATCTGAACAACGATCTCATCATAATCTTCTGGAGCATAGTCATCTTCAACATTGTATAAATGTTGTTGAAGTTCAATGTTTTCCATGTAACTCCCGCTCTCTTCTGCTTGTGCATAGAGATGCTGCAACTCTCCTTCAGGATCAACGTCAACAACAGTTGTTGTTTTAACAGTTACTGCTTCTGTCGTTGGTGTATCAAGAACAATTTCAGTTGTCAATGGTTGTTCATTTGCTAGAGCATCTGTTTGCGTTGATGTTTTGACAATCGTGTCAATCGTTAAAAGACTAATTCCTGCCAAAGCTGCACCCATTAAGACAATCAATACTGCGACAATGCCGAATACAATTTTTACCGCGCTCATTGGTTTCCCCCCAAATATCCTCTTTGCGAAAGAGAAACCAAGTTTGTTTTTTAAATCTTACGAGAGACGAGCAGAACGCTGCAACAGCTGCCTCAAAATCGGAGGAACTGCGACTGTTGTGATAATACTCATGAGCATCAAAGACAAATAGACATCTTGTCCGATAATGCCTGCGTTCAATCCAAGAAGTGCAACAATCATCGCCACTTCTCCGCGAGGAGACATGCCAATTCCCAAAACAAGCGACTCTTGAAATGAATATCCCTGAAATAAAGCGCAAACCCCGCAGCCAATGCATTTTGTTGCGATGGCAAGCAGCGTCAGCACAATCATAAAAAAGAACGTGCCAAAAGAAAATCCATGAAAGTCAACAATAACTCCGAGAGAAACAAAAAAAATCGAACCAAAAACCATGTGTAAATATTCTGCGCCATGCCGGTGGCTTTGGCTGTTAATGAGCTGGACACCTTCGAGAGAAACTCCTGCGAGAAATGCGCCGACAATCGCAGAAAGCCCAAAATATTCAGATACGAGACTATACAAGAAGACGAGAAACATAGTCGTGATAAACACAAGTTCAGGATATTTTTTTGCGACAGGAGACTTATCAATTTTATGAATGATGGGATTGAAAAAATACATCCCAAGAAGCGCGCCGCCAATGAGAAAGATCATCGCTTTGAGAAATATCCAGAGAATTAAGGAGAGATGGACGTTCCCTCCAACGAGCTGTTCGCTAAAGGCAAGCACAAGAAGACCGAGGACATCATCAATAACTGCCGCGCCAATAATTGCTTTTGCGATTTCAGAGCGGATGATGCCCATTTCCTTGAGAACATTTGCAGTTAATGCAATGCTTGTTGCAGTGAGCGCCGCGCCAATGAATAATGCGGGACCAAATGCATAGCCAAACGCTTTTGCGAGTAAATAGCCGCCGCCCCAAGGCAAAAGAACACCAAAGATGGCAATGAGAAAATATTTTGGCTTTGCAATGTCTTCCAGACGAAATTCAAGACCAATGACGAAGAGGAGAATAATTGCGCCAAATTGCGCAATGCTTTCAATAAAATCAGTTCCGCTGACAAGGTGAAGAACACTTGGTCCAATAATGATTCCAAGAACAATCTGAAGCACAAGCGCAGACTGAGAAAGTTTGTAGGACAAATAATAGGCAAGAATGGTAATCAGCATGAACAAGGTCATTTCAAATTCAATAGAGGAAAAGAGTTCTGATGCCATGCTCCACTTAGAGCTGCGTTGGCTATATATTGTTTGTGATTGCAAAAGCAGAAAATAGATTAGTGATGCAAGCAATCATGTGATCACCATCATTCCAAAAGAAAAAGGATTGCAGGCGTATACGTTTACGTTTGGATAATATTTCTTAATTGTTATCTTTATGCAATTGATGCAAAAGTAATTCTGTATGCTCTGGATTTGTGCCTATAAGATTAAGATTTGCGAGCATATCAAAAAACTCAAAATAGCGTAAGCCGGCACTTTCTGCGCATTCTCTCATAGTACATTTTCCTTCCTTATAGCTGTTGATTGATTTTTCTATCTTTATTTTTTGCGCTGCATAATCTACAAGTTTTTTTATTGCTTCAGACCTTGTGATTTTTTTCTCTTTTGCAACACTATTAATAAAATGTAATTCATCTATACTGAATCGAACATATACTGCTTCAGCCATGTTTTCCACCGCCTATTATTTTTTCTTTTATCTTTAAGCAAGTCTCTTTGTTATATCCATTTCTTCCGAGTAAATCCAAAAGCAAAAAAGTCTGTGCATCTGAAAATTCTTCTTTTTCCCATAAATAATAAAGCAAAACATCGGTGTTTGTTATCTTTGTTTGCAAGAGAAGACATATCTTCTCTATTTGCCTGTCCTCTGTCGCTAAAAAACAACTCAACTCCTGCGCTAAAGCAATAACACTTGCATCTGTTGGTTTGATTCCGAATTCCTTCGCAATCTTTTCTGTCTTTTTTGCAGTGATTATCTTTACTTGCTTTGTATTATTATGGAGGTTGAAGCATATATAATTTGTGAAAAAGAATTATCTGTTCGCTATCATTAAAAAACAAAAAAATGCAAAAAATTTAAAAGCAAGGCTCACGTATGTACGTGTATGGAAACAGTGAATATTCCAAAAAAAGTATTTCGCAAGATTCTTGATGATGTACAGATTCTTATTGATGATGTTGAAATTGCTCTTGATGCAAAAGTACAAGAAAGAATAGAAACTATCGAATCTGAAAAAGAAAAAGGAAAAACAGAGAAAGATTATTATGAGTATCTTGCTAAAAGAGGAATAAAAGTTGGAGTACAAAGTTAGATTTCATTCAGGATTCTTTAACGATTTAGACAGACTTTCTCCAAGTGATATTGAAATATTTGAGAAGAAGAAAGAAAAGATCAAGCAAAACCCCTTACGACTCAAACACCTTTCTGGAGGAGAAAACTGCTATCGAGAGGAGATCACAATGAATATTCGCCTGATTTATTATATCAAGGGGACTGATATTTGGATGCTGGTAATTGATAAACATGAAAAGCATATACTGAATACAGAAAGAGACTTTATTCGCTTAAAATCCAACATTTAGAATAATTCATGAATTCTCACGAAACCGTTGAACAAGTTCAGGAACATCGCTTTCTTCCATAATGACTTCAGAAGCGCATGCATCCTTTATATGCACCTGTGAACTCTTTGATTATTTTAGTTCACAAAATGGATATGATTTATACCCAATAAGAAAAATCCCCGCTCCCGGATTCCTCTGAGTGTACGAAGAGGTGCCACGAAACTTGTTTCGTGAGCATGTTCAAATCCGGGAGCCTTCGAAATTGAAAACAAGTTGCAAAGAAAAAATGGTCCCCGCTCCCGGATTTGAACCAGGAACCTTTCGGTATCAGCTGACGTGTTTTCATTCAAAGACGATTCTCTGTCAGCACGCGAAGTTATCTACAGCCGAACGCTCTAGCCGTTGAGCTAAGCGGGGAATATTATCCAAAAGAGAACCAAGTAGTTTAAAAAGTTTTTGCACAATAAAATAAGCAACATTTGAATTGCATGACAAAAGCTTTGCACGAACTAGCACAAATTATCTCATCCAAAATTGATAAAATAAATCATAATTACATGACGTGTTTGCGTTGCTTGGCGATTTTTCTTTCTTATAAAATCTTCAAAATCAATGTTCCCGCCATGTTCCAAAACATATCCATGACGCTAAATGATCGTTCTGGAGTAAAAGATTGTATAATCTCATTGGAGAATCCAAATACAAAACAAAAAAGAACAGTCGCCGCAACGCTAAATGAACTCCAGGAACTTTGCATAATCATCCGATAAAACAAAAGCGCAAGAAGAGCATAAGTGATAATATGTTCAATATCATCTCCTGTCCATGCTCCTTGAGGGACTGGTTGTTGGGAGACCACTCCGCGAATCGTCGGAAAATCTGAAATAGTGGAAGAATAAAGAATAGCTCCTGCGTACAAAACAAGCGGAAGCAGATACCAAAGGAGAAATTTCTTGTCCATAGCAAAGAAAAAAGAGAGACCAATTAAAAAGATTATGCAACAACTATCTATCTTCCATCTGTTTCCCCACGCGAACAGCATTAGAAACAATCTTTGTTGGCCGCTGTTTTCTGCCTTTGAAATTCACAACAGCGCCGGGCAATTGGAAATTTCCGACGATATGATACATGGAACCGACTTTGTAGGTGATGATTCGCTCTTCATATGCTTCGAGATGAGGAATGTGCCATTGCAGAATTGTTCCTGCTTTTTCATGCTTCAAAATCTTTTCTGGCTTGACAGTGCCGATTTCAAAACGCTGATCAATCTCAGCAACAGCAGGAATTCTGTCTTCAAGCGCGACATCATCAACAAGATGCAATGTTCTGTTTTTAATGTGAAGAAGTATTTTCAGTTTCATGTGCCCTTCTTTGCTGACAGAGAGGGTCATCACTTCTTTTCGGACAGTCAATGGACTGCGGAATTTGTAATACAGCCAGGCGATAAGTCCAATAAGAAGAATTGCCCAGAGAATCGAACGATAGTTGACAGAATAGGTATAGACCACAGGAACACCGAGAGGAAGAAGAACGTCTGCCTGATAATAATAAAGTCCCTGATCATCCACAATTTCGCCGGAAGGATCACTGGCAGCAAAATATCTGCTGAACCAACTGACAGGATATTTGAATTGTTTTATGGTGTCTGCGTTTCCGTTGTTGGTGTATTCTGCTTTTTCAGTGGTTTTGAAAAAGAAGCTGGACGCGGGATATTGCACTTCAACAATGTCAGCGTACGGAAGAATATGAATTTGTTTTTTGATGGGAGTAAATACTTTTTCGCCGACAACAACTGTTAATTCCAGCGTATCATTTGTAGGCGCTTGATGAGGATCATATTGGATTTCAAAGACAACAGAAGTGGTGCCTAATGGATCAACGTGTGTTGTTTGTGACGCGTTGTACAAATCGCTTTCAAGAATGACGTCAAGAGAAGTAATGTTCAAAGGATTTCTGTTGACAATATCAAGGCGGACTTTTTGTGTCTGGCGGGGATCCACATTTTCCTGCGCGTCAAAAAGGAAATTCAGACTGGGAAGATAATCAGAAAGCGCGTTTGGGTTGCGAATGTAGAGATAGAGATCAGGAGTTTCTTCTTCCCCTGTTTCTGAGCGAAGCGGAATCGAGATTGCGTATTTTCCTGAAGAGATAAGTTCTGAAATAGGACTGATGCGAACGCCAAAAGAAAGGGAGCTTTTCGCAGGAACAGTAAAGCTGGAAAGGTAGGAAAGCGGATCTGTTTCAAAACTCCATTTGGAGTCCAATCCAAAAATAGGTTCAATGCGTTCATCAGAAGAGCTGGGATTTATGACAGTAAAGGTATATTCCGCTGTTTCGTTGGGATAGATGACTGCTTCTGATGTTGTCGTGACTTCAAATCCAAAAGCAGAAGAAACAAAAACAAAAGAAAGCGCGAGAGTCAGCACAAGGAGAAGTGAAAATACGAAGAACTCTCGTCCAAACTTTGCCATCCTGCAACACCTACAACACACCACTTACTGCAACCATATTATATTATAATACAATTATAACGCAACGTATAACACATAATACTATACTAGTTGATGTATATATAATTTGTGATTTGGAAAAGAAAAGTCAGGAAAAAGATTTTATCGAGGAAAAGCAATGAAATTTATATACTGTGACGTAGTAACTACAAAAATGACTGAACAGAGACAGAGTATTGAAGAAATTGTGCGTGCAGATTCCCATGTAGTGGAGATTATTCCTTCTGAATACAATTGGTTTCCTCCTATAATGGATGGATTATGGAAGGGCGAAAGAAAAACCGCAGAGAAACTCATAAAGATGATACAGACATATCTTCTTCTTCCTTATATTGTTGATGACTTTGAAAGCGATCACAGAGAAAGAAGAATATGGAGGATAGAAGGAGAAAAAAGGCATCATGGATTTGAGGAATGTTATAGCAAAAATGCGTTAAAATGGAATAAGTATGCAACAACACAAACAGCGATTGATCTTCTTTTAACACTATACACTGGTCCAAATAAAGAACAGGCAGCAGCATATAAAACATCTTTCCGGGAAAAAAGTGATGAGGAATATAATAAAAAAACAACAAGAGAAAAGATGCAGTGGGTTATGGAAAAGAAAAGACAAATGTATTCCCTATTGGAATTTCTTTCAGAGAACTTTGCATAATTCAATTTTTCATCGATAGCTCGGAGTTTTTTCCTCCGAGCTCGACGAGGACTCAGAACGATGCAAAGTTATCTTAGAGAATTTTGCTATTTATGCAAAATTCTCTTCAGAATAAGTCGCAGAAACAAACCTTTAAATAAAATGTTCAATAAACAATAATTTATGTACGTCAAACTTATCATTTATGCTCCAAAGAAAGACACAGAAGCGATTCTAAAAAGACTTTTCGAATTAGGCGCAGGCAAATTCAATATATTATCGAAGAAATAAAAAAAGTGCATCCGTATGAAGAGCCGGTGTTCTGTGTCTACCCATTGTTTGACGCGGCGTTGGGTGGAGAGGAATAATCTTATTTTGAGAATACATTTTTCTTTAATATATTTCTTAAAAATAACTGGAGTTGTGCAATTTTTGGTTCTGAGATAATTTCATATTCTAAAATATCATAAAAAATAATTTCACAGACATGCTGATGCTCGAATAAGAGCTCACATCAGCATGTCTGTGTGGTTTTCTGTTCTTGACACATGCTCCTCGCTTAACGCTTCGGAGCATTCAGTAAGGAACACTTCTGTGCCGAGACTTTGTGCGAGGCACAGAAGTGTTCGTGATCCGCTCAGGATCACAAAATAGGAATAATGTCCATTAAACACTCATTTCATAACTTACCATTATTTTTCCACTTCTACAAAAAACTGCACAACTCCAGAAAATAATAAATTAGGAAAGAACCCGGCTCACATGCCCAATCTTCTCAATCCGTAAAACAGAATCAACAAAGCTTTCGACTTTCGCCTCATGGCTGACAATAATTACCTGCTTCATCTGCAATTCTTCAAGAACATCGCGGACTTTCTCAAGCTGCTCAGAACTGAATCCATCAGTTGGTTCATCAAGAATAAGCAAATCTTTCGTGTGAATTGTCGTCATGAAATCATTAATCACTTTGTTCAGCGCAAGCCGATACGCAAGGGAGACAGCTGTTTTTTCTCCGCCGCTGAGATCAAACAATTCAGTGTCGTAGCCATTTTGTTCAATGACTGGGCTGAAGTTTTCATCAATGCTGCCGCTAATCCCGCTGTCTTCCATGAGCATGGTAAACCATTTGGAAAAGAATTCCTGAAACGAAGTATGAACCTGAAGCAAAACATGTTTTTCCATGAGAGAAATCATTGGCGCGAAATAATCATCAAGCCATTGCGTATATGCTCCCATTGCTGCGCATTTTTTCTGGATGGTTTTCTTTTCAGAATAATCTTTTTCAAAGATTGATTTCTGCTGCAATACTCCATCAACCTCCTTCTCGACAGTTTTGAGCGCAATCTCCTGCTGCCGCTCCTGCTGTTGATGCTCTTCCATTTTCTGTTTGAGCAAAAGCAGATGTTGTTCGAGAGATGCAAACGCAGTGAGCTGTTCAGAAGAAGAAGCAAGCTGTGCTTGAATTTGGAGTAATTGTTCCTCAAGCTGCTGCACATCGGCGGTGCATTGCGTTGCCTGATTTTGTTTTTCGACAGCAAAGAGTTCCTGCTGTTTTTTCTGTGTAGAGAGAGATTCCCACTGCCGCAGTTGTTCCAGAAGACTGCGAAGAGAAATGATTTCTTTTTCCAGATGTTCAAAGGAAAGAGAAGCAAACTGTTGTTGTTTTGTTTCAGCCCGCGCCAACTGTTCAAGAACAGCCGCGAGAAGTTCTTGTTTTTGATGCTGTTGTTTTTGTTTCTGCCTTGCTCCATCAATGACAGAAAGGAGCACTGCTTTTTTCTTTTCCGCGAGAAGAAGTTGTTTCAGCAGTGTTTTGTGTTCAAGGAGTTTTTTCTCACCGATTTCTTTTCGCTGCAAGAGTGCGGTCTTCTCAGCAAGTGTTTTTTCAAGAATATTTTGCTGATCAGCTAAAATCTTTTGTTTGTGTTCATGTGCAACGTGCTGCTGGCATAAACTGCACGTCGCAAGCTGTTCAAAAGTTTCTTTTGTCCGCAAGGTGTTTTTTTCTGTGACGTCAAGCGTCGCGAGTTCTTGAAGCAGAGCAGACAATTCCTGCTCAAAAGAAAGAAGCGCGTTTTCAATATGCTCTTTTTGCTCCAGCTCTTTGCCAAGCAAAACAAGCTGTCCCTCATACTGCTGTAATTCAGAGGAAAGCGTTTGGAATTGCGCAAGATCAGAAAGATGCTGTTTTTGCTGCTGTTGAAGCTGCGCAAGCTGTTGGGAAAGCAGCGCTTTCTCCTGCAAATGAGACTGCAATTTTTTTTGTTTTGCGTCTAACTCCAAAGCAATCTCTTCTTTCTTTTTCTCTGTTGGCTTTTCAGGCAAAACAATCTCTTTTTGCCGCAAAGCGAGAATCTGTTTTTGAATTTCTTCATGCTTTTTTTCAGTTTGTTTTTTTTGCTGCAAAAGCATGAGTTCATGGGATCGAAATCCCGCTTGTTTTTGCAAAAGTTCCTGCTGTTCTTTTTGTTTTGCTTCAAGAGCAAAGAGTTCTTTTTTGAGAATGGATGTAGTTTCTTTGCATTGAACGAGAAAAGGAAATAATTCCCTATGCTGGAATTGTTTTTGCTCCAGCTGTTTTTCAATATCATGAAGCTGTTGTTCCAGCTGCGGAAGCGAGAGAATTGTTTCTCCCAGTATTTTTTTTCGCAGGCGAAGCTCTTTGGAAATCAGCTGGCTGTTCTCACGAATCTTTTTGTATTTGTCCATCTGAAACACTTTGCGGATTGTGTTTAGGCGGGTTTCTTTGTCATCGTACAAAATCTGGCGCATCTGCTCTTGCGGCGTAAAGACAGTATAGCGAAACAGTAAATCCTTCGCGAGGGATTGCGTGTCTGGATAGCCGAGAATATCCATGAGCTTCGCGCGAAGTTCCATTGGCGTCAAATCCTGCCGCTGCCCATTCACGACAAGAAATCCTGCTTCTTGTTTGATTGCAGTTGGAGTTCGTTTGAGAATCCGGCAAACCTTTGTTTCTTTTCCCGCGATGTCGAGAAGCAGTTCAATTTTGCCTGCGTGGCTGCCATTTCGAAGCAAAGAAGAAGCTTCTAGTTCTCCGCGTTTAGTTCCAAACAACGCGAATTCAATTGCGAGAAGCAGTGTTGATTTTCCAGCGCCAATGTCTCCCGCGAGAAGAAGCGCGCCATCTGGGAAAGTGATGGTTTCTTCGACATAGGAACGAATGTTTTGCAGGGTGAGAGTTTTGATGCGCATCAAGAATGTGAAGAGTTCCAAGTTTAAATGGATTATGCGCTAAATTATCGAATCAGCAAACTCGCGCCGACAATCCCTGCTTCTTTCACAGTCGCGCGAACAATGAGCGGCGTCGGATGAATGCAATTTTTTTCAAGAGACTCCTGCATCGCTTCTTCAAAATATTGCCATGCCTGATTCATCTGTCCGCCAATCACAATCACGTCAGGATCAAAAGCGCAAACCGCGTTCGTAAGAACAATGCCAAGATTCCAGCCAAATTCTTTCCAGACTGCGAGTGCTTTATCATTTTTGACTTCTGCGAGTTGAAAAACGTCAATCGGTTCAGCAACGTCAAGATCATATTTTTTAGCAGAGAAAAGAACTCCAGCGGTGCTGACATACTGCTCCACGCAGCCGCGAACAAGATTCGGAAAAACAACAGTTTCATTTTTATCAATAACAGTGTGCGCGAGCTCAAGAGCATTCCCGCGACCGGAATAAATAATATCATTAATCACAAGTCCTGCGCCAAAACCGGTTCCAAGCGTGATGCCAAGAACAACCGCGTGATCTTTTCCTGCGCCATATAATGCTTCTGCGAGCGTAAAACAGTTCGCGTCATTGTCAAAGAAGATAGGAACATCAAAATTATTTTGGAGCGGAGTTTTCAGATCAGTCATTTGGGGAATATTTGGCGTTTTGAGAATCATCCCATTTTTTGCGTCGAGAGGACCAGGACAGCCGATGCCGATCGCGTTGATTTGTCCGGAATATTCTGTCCATAATCCGTTGATGAGTTTGATGAGCGCGTGAACAAATTCTTCCTGTTGTTTTGGAGTTTTGACACGATCCATTTTAAGAACTGTGCCATCTTGATCAACAACTCCTGCTTTTATCGATGTTCCGCCAATGTCAACGCCGAGGATCATGAATGAGTTAAGATAAAAAGAGTATTTATGTCTTTTGTAAATTTGAGTTAGAGAAAAAACCCGAACCGAAAAAAGCAACACACGCACCAGCAACGCAAACTGTATCTTCATGCAATTATTTTTTATAATTTAAAATATTCTTGACATATATATATCAACATAATTAATCAAAATTACCCCAATTTTTCTCAATAAAAAGAGCGAAAGAAAAATTGGGTCCCCTGAGACAAAGCTTTTCTTGGTTCGTGAGTATCTTTTTACAGGTTCGTGTATTAACTGATCTTATGCGAGAAAAACAAAGAAAAGAATCTCACTCATCCAACAATTTTTTAAATCTCTCAATCACCGCAACCTGCGCGGGATCAACGCCCATGTGCTTCGCGTAATAATAACTAGTCCAATCTCCGATATGAACTGCGCTCAAAAGACGAGCGAGATACGAAGGACCTTTGATCACAATCTCCGTCGTCGGATATCCTTCTTCTTTGACAATCAGTTTTGTCGCGGAGATTCTGCTGCGATGCGCTTTTGTCTCTTCATCATCAACTAAAAACAAAATGTGAAACGCTCCTTTACGGGTAATATACGCGTTTAATTCATTATGATTTAATTCTGGAATGATGTTGCAGAAGGAATGTATCTTTGTATTTTCGTTGAAGCAGATTTTCCAGCGCTGCGCGACATCGCCAAGTTTAGATGTTGTATAGATCACAGGAATTTTGCCATTGATTTTTTCAGCAAGTTGTTTGCCCATGGTTTCAAAGATTGGCTTGTGCAAAATTCTAACAGCTTCTTCAATTAATTTTTCATGTTTTTCAATAATGCCGGAATTCTGCAAAATTTGCAGCAACGCGCCAATCATAATGTAGACGCTGTGGCGAGGTTGATAGCCGCTTGGCAAAACAAGAAGAGAAATTCCATTCTTCTCCGCAGACTCTTTTAATTTGCCGCCAGCAGTAATGACGAGCATTTTGTATCCTTCGCGATACGCCTGCCGATATGCGGAAAGCGTTTCAGCAGTATTGCCGCTGTACGAAATCAAAATAAGAAATCCTTTTTTTGAAACCCAGGAAGGGATGGTGTAATCGCGAATAATGTTCAACTGTTTTTTGCAGCCGATATTTTCCAAATAGGTTCGAAGCAAAAACGCAGGATGCATGGAACCGCCCATGCCGACAAAAGTCAGATGCTGCACGTTTGCTGCGTCAGGAATAATAAATTTGTCAGCAAGCTGTTGTCCTTCCTGAATGTGGTCTGGCGCAGAGAGAAGCACAGAACGAACATCGGTATGCTGCATTTCTTGAGCAGGTGCAGATCCAGAAACCATTTGTTTGAGTTTTTCTGTGAAGGACATTGCGTTGGAAAAATGGCAGGGGTTTATATTGTTTGTTAATCTAAACTTTTATAAA
>JACRKI010000172.1 GCA_016215305.1 Candidatus Woesearchaeota archaeon
GGAATTGCCAGCGGACAAATGCGTCATAATGAGGATTCAGGGAGGTTGTAAAGAAATTTCTGCGCCAGTCAATGGAGAATCCCATTTGTTTGAAATCTTTTTCAAATTCAGGGGCGAAAAATTCAAGCCAGTATGCAGGATGTTCAAATGCAGGGAATTGCTCGTCAGTAATGCCCATGTCTTTCATGATTTTGATTTGTTTTTCTTCTCGTTCTTTGACGCGCTTTGCAGCGGCGATGATGGGGCTTCCTGTTGCGTGCCATCCTTGGGGAAAAAGAACATTGTATCCTTGCAATCGTTTGTAGCGCGCGAATGCTTCGACGCGCATAATTGTATAAAGATGTCCTATATGTGGAAATGCGTTAATGTATGGATAGGGAAATGTGCAGAAGAATTTCTTTTTGTCAATATTGGATTTTGCATCTGCTTCAAAGACCTTTGCCTCTTCCCAGCGTGTTTGCCATTTCTTTTCCATTGCTTGTGTGTCGAGCATGAAAAAGGAAAGAAGTATTGTCTTTATATAATTTTGGACATGAAGGAGCAAGAATACGCGAACCTATTGGTAAAATACCCGCACCAGCAACGCAAAAAAACGCTAAGCAACGCTAAGGTATCTTTATGGAAGTATTATTTCTTGATGAAAATATTTCAAAATAATTATCGAAGAAATAGATACAAATTATAGTGTTCGTCAGACATTGTAAGGCGAATCTAAAGCGAGGCTAGTTCGTGTAAAGAAAAACTAGGTGACTCCATAAACAATAGTATACAATTTTCTTCTGATCTCTTCAAATTCATTTTTCGAAATTTCTTTTCCGTCCTGTTTTTGTCTTTCAAAAGATGTGGTTAATATTTTCGTTCCAAATCCTTTTCCGCGTAATTCTTCTTTGACTGCAAAATGGTCAATAAAAATAAATGTACCCAGATCCCATGTACTAAAAAGTCCAACAAACTCTTTCTCTTCAAGAACTGCAAAAAGTGTATACTCTTTTTTTCTGAGAATTTTTTTTAGTTGGAGAAGATTTCTTCTTTCATCACTGGGAAAAGCAGCTTCATATAACAACCAGAGAGACTGAAAGAAACTATCTGTTGTATTTTTGACAAGATGGAATTCCATGTTCTAATTATTTCTTTCTGTTTTAAAAATGTTCAGTTGTTTCTTTGAAGAATCAATCTCTTGAGAACATCTTTCAATAAGTTCAATTTATAATATTGCATTGTAAATTGATTTTATTAATTCTCTCGGATGAGAAGATTTCTCGATGGCATCTCCAATGATTATGACGTTTGCCCCTGCACCAACTATTTTTCTAGCTTCTTCAGGAGTTTTAATCCCGCCACCTACAGTAATAATGCCATCAAAATGATGACGGCATGCAGCGATAATCTCAGAAGAGACAGGATATTGTGCACCAGATCCTGCTTCAAGAGAAAGGGTTTGGAATCGTAAAAGGTTTGCAAGTTTAGTGTATCTTTCTGCAGAACCAACATTCCTTATAACATCTGGCTGAAGAACCAGTCCAACTGTTGTTTGATCTGCAGGAGAAGTGAGAAGATATGCAGTGGGAACAGGAATAATCTCATGGGATTGAACAAAATCAATAGACTTATATAAAAAATCGTAATGAAAATACGAGAGACTTGCATTAATGCAAAATGGAAAGACAGCATATTTGGCATACTTGCTAAATGTTGTATGAGATGAAGGCACAAGTCCAATTCTTTTCTGAGGGTATCCTTTTTCTATAAGCATTTTTATTACCTTATCCATAGATTGTTCTGTAACTCCTGTTGAACCTCCTATAAGAATGGAAGTGAAATATTCTTGTGCAGCAACAACATCATCAAGATGTCTTTTATGTTCTTCATCAGGATCAAGCCATATATGTGATTTATCAGGGTCAATAATAATCATAAATCCGCGATCTCTTTTTAGTTCAGGAAATAAATCAGGAAGCGTGTTCATTTTTTTCTATTGCCTCCATAAAATGATCATAGTGTTCTTGAATTGCACGAAGTTGTTCTGGACGATCAAATTCTATGCCCAGTCGAATGTCATCTATTGGATGCAAAACAGTAGGAATTTGAAAGAACGCAGAGAGGATAGTGCTACACTCTTGTAAAGTTGGCTTTGAAGATAATCCTCGTGAAGACAAGGCAAGTTTTGTTACCGAAAGTGCAGTTCTGAGGTTGAGACAGCAAAGCAATCCTGCTGTTGTTTTGCCTAAATCTTTCCAACCATACATCAAACTCTTTTTTTCAAAAAAAAGATTGATGTTTCTATAAACAGTTTCAGGAATTGCTTCTCTTGCTCGAAGATAAAAAATAGTTCCATGCGCCCAGTCTGTTTCTCGCGAGCTATAAAAGTGATAAGGATAAATATCCAAGAGCGGTTGAAATGCTTTTCTTCTCACAACAGGAATAACTAGTAGTTGGTCCTCATTCCTTCGAATCATGGTTGCATCATCTAAAAAAGGATCTATTGCAGATGAAGCGATAAAGGGACAATCAGCATATGCAAGAACAAAATCCCCTCTTCCTCCAAAGAAGTTCACACCTGCTTTGACACTCTCTCCAAAATAAGGGGAAGCAGGAAGTGAAGGAACTTTTGGATTTTGATATTCCCTGGAAACAATTGCAACAGATCTCTCAACAGATCGAGAACCACAAAATGCATCAACAACTGTTTCAAGGGTTGTTTTACCATGAATAGATATAGCTGGCTTAGGAATCTGGTTTGAACCTAATCTTTCTCCCCTTCCACCGGCAAGTATAATTCCATACATCAAAGAGAGGTTTCATTTTCTCTATTAATAGCTAAGTTGTTACTTATGATAACAACATTTATATTTCGAGGAAAATTTCTCATCTTAGTGAAAGAAAAACTTATCTTTGCTGGACTTTCTAGGAGAGAAGCAGAAATATATGAAACGCTTCTCAAAAAAAGACAGGCAACCGCGAATGAAGTTGCAAAAGCGAGTTCCATTGAAAGAACAGTTGCATATAACACACTGAATAAACTTATAGAAAAAGGATTTGTGAGTTATATCAACAAAGAAAAGAAGAGATATTATTTTACAACTTCTGCAGAAAATCTGCTTGTCGGATGGAGAGAAAAGCAGAGTATAATTGAAGCTCTTGTCAAGGATATAAAAACAATGGTTCCAGGGTCAGAAATAAAACCTATGATTCAAATTTATGAAGGAAAAGAAGGTCTTAAAGTACTTTATGAAATTGCATTGCAATACAAAAATGCAACTTTTTATTCTATGGGGGTGACTGGAAAAAGTTTGGATATTCTTGGGCTTTCATTTCGAAACATTGCAGCAAGAGCAGGGAAGAATAAAGTAAAATTAAAGATTATTGCAAATCCTGAAGCAAGAGGACATCGTTTTACGAAAGAGAAGATTGTGGAGACAAGATATGCGCAGAGGAAATACAAAAGCGCAGTTACTACAAGTATCTTTGGAGAATATGTTGTTCTTAATCTCACAGAAAAGCCAGTTATGGTTCTTATTCATAGTAAAGAAATGGCAACAGCATATAGAAATTATTTTTCTGTTCTCTGGGATTATGCAACCAAAAAATAATAATATTTTTCTATTTCTCCTCAATATCGTGCGGTTTGCTCTCTCGCATACCAGCTGTAGTAATCCGAACAAAAGAGGCATTCTGTTGCATCTCAATAATGTTGGAAGCACCGCAATAACTCATCCCAGATCGTAACCCATTCACCAACTCTGCAGCAACTTCGATCACGCTTCCTTTGTACGGCACATAGCCGGCAACTCCTTCAGGAGTATAATCAATTTTTTCTTTGATGATCTTTCCAGTTTCTCTTTCTCGACGAGAATGATTCGCTTCTGCGCTTGCGCTTCCGCGATATTCTTTAAAGCGCTTCCCGTGGCGAAGAACAACATTGCCAGGGCTTTCATCAGTTCCTGCAAACATGCTGCCGCACATAATTGTCTGTGCGCCCGCGGCGAGTGCTTTTGCGGCATCACCGCTATTTTTCACGCCGCCATCTGCCATGACAGGAATGCTATATTTTCGCGCAACAGCAACTGCGTCGAGAACAGCAGTGAGTTGGGGAACGCCGGATCCGGCAACAACGCGGGTGATGCAGCCTGCGCCAGGTCCAACTCCTACTTTTATTCCATCAGCGCCTGCTTGAATCAATGCTTCGCACCCTGCAGCTGTTGCAACATTTCCTGCAATGAGTTGCACAAAGGGATATCGTTCTTTAATTCCTTTGACAGTAGAAAGCGCAAGGTCGCTGTGGCCATGCGCAATGTCAACGACAAGAACATCAGTTCCTTCGCGAAGCAGCGCGTCAACTCTTTCAAGGTAGCCTTCTTTGACTCCGACTGCTGCGCCAACTAAAAGTCGTCCTTTCGCGTCGCGGGAAGCGTCTTTGTATCTGTATGTGTCAAGAATATCTTTTGCAGTAATCAGACCGCGAATTGTGCCATCAGCGTCAACAAGGGGTAGTTTCTCAATTTTATGTTTGTGCATAATTTCTTTTGCTTCACTTCGCCGCGTTCCAGAAGGAGCAACAATTGCTTTTTCTTTGGGAGTCATAACTTCTCGAACAAGTTTGGAAAAATTTGTTTCAAACAAAATGTCTCGTTGGGTGAGAATGCCTGTAAATTTGCCTTCGTAATTCGTGACAAGCAATCCTTTAATGCCAACTTGCTCCATTGTTTGCAGTGCCTCCTCAACAGTTTTCATTTCATCAATTGTCAACGGTGCATCGATGACATAGCTTGTGGAGCGTTTGACTTTGCGAATTTCCGCGCATTGTTCCTCGAGGGACATGAATTGGTGAATGATGCCGATGCCGCCGTGTCGTGCCATGGCAATAGCCATTTTGGATTCAGTGACAGTGTCCATGTTTGCGGAAACGAGAGGAATATTCAAAGAAAGAGTTTTGGTGAGTTGTGTTTTGACATCGCACTCGCGTCTGCTTTTGACGTGAGAGTGTTTGGGAACAAGAAGCACATCGTCATAACTTAATCCAAGTGGAATCTCCAAAATTGTCACCTCTGCGATAAAATTCTCACATTCGCTTCGCTCATGAAGAATTTTACTTTATATCTTCGTTTAGAAAGAGTTGTTCTTTCCGAATAATGCTGTCTTTCAAAGTTTATATTGTTTGTTGTTCTGTAAAGAGAATTTTAGAAAAAATCACCTGCTAAAAACCAGAAAGTGATTTTTTCAAAATTCTCTAAAGAAATCATTAAATACCAGCGAAACAAGAAAACAATAATGGAACAACGAAATAAAATCCTCATTCTTAATTGTGGCAGCAGTTCTGTCAAATATGCGCTCTTCACAAAAAGCGAAAAACAACTCACCAAAGGAATAATCAGTCATGTTGGAGAAAAAGGAAAAACACATCATCATGCAATACAAGAAATTCTCAAGCAGCTGCTCCAGAAAAAATATCTTCATTCCTATAATGAAATTTGCGCAGTAGGTCATCGTGTCGTGCATGGCAAAGACAGCACGCAAAGCAGCATCATAAATAAAAAAATTCTCAAAAAAATAAAAGAAGCGTCTGTCCTTGCGCCGCTGCACAATCCGCATAATCTTGAAGGAATTTCTGCAATCCAAAAAATACTTCCAAAAATTCCAAACATTGCGGTATTTGATACTGCGTTTCATACGACAATTCCAGAAGTTGCGGCAACGTATGGTATTCCACAAAAAGTAAGCAAAAAATATCACATTAAAAGATATGGATTCCACGGAATTAGCTATCAATATATTTGCGAAGAACGAAAGAAAGAGCAAGGTAAAATTCCGAGTAGACTGATCGTTTGTCATTTAGGAAATGGAAGCAGCATTACTGCAATCAAAAATGGAAAAAGTGTTGAAACAAGTATGGGATTTACGCCGATGGAAGGTCTTTTGATGGGAACGCGGGCAGGAGACATTGATGTGGGTGCAGTGTTTCACATTGCAAAGATGCAGAATGAATGCAGAAGCATTGACCATCTTCTCAACTTTGAAAGCGGATTGAAAGGAATTGCAGGAACAAATGATATGCGAATTTTGTGGAAAAAATATTTCAAAAACAAAAATGCAAAATTGGCAATTGATATATATTGTCACCGCCTCCAGAAATACATTGGTGCATATACTGCAATTTTAGGAGGCATAGACACTATTGTTTTCACAGCAGGAATCGGAGAGAATTGTCCGTGGATTCGGGAAAAGAGTTGTCAGGGTTTGGAATTCTTGGGAATACAATTAGATAAAGAAAAGAATTGGAAAAATAAAGCAAAAATAAGCAGGGGAAAAGTGAATGTGTTGGTCATGAAAACAAATGAAGAGAAAATGATTGCGAGGGAAGTTAGTCGATTAGTCTAAATATTCGAATAATATTTTATATCTTTTTTCGATAAGTCAAAATATAAGATACAATCAAATAAGAAATTCTACTTCACCTTATAATATTCTGAACCAACACAAGCGCCAAACTGACAACTATTGACACTGCCGCAATCATAGATATGATATGCTACTTCATTCTTTTCGCAAACATATTCACGAAGATATTGTCCAGTGTTCACAGGATCTTTTGTTGTCTTAATGTCGTCATAGCATTGGTCAGGGAATTGAGAACCGTAAAACACCTGCGTAACTCCTTTATGTTTCGCGTTGAGTCCATCAGCGTCTTTGCAGAGTGTTGCGATTGCTCCTTTCACTGCAGCGCCAGTGACAGATCCATTGGAAATGCTTGTAAGTGCAGTGGAAAAAAGTGCAAGGATAGCGATAATCCCAACAAAGAGGACAATAACCAAAACCCAGAAGTGTGCCTGTCGTTCTTCCATGCAGTTTTTTCAGTCGTTCTTCTATATAAATATGTCGGAGTTTTTTGTTTTTAGCCGCGAAAAAAATGCAGAAACATATTTCTGGATTCCGACGAGATTTTTCTGCATTTTTTTTACAAAACATATATAAAGAGAAACGCTCTTTTTTCTTCAAGAAAAAGCCGTCATTTCTCGACGGAAAAAATAGGTGTGTGGCATCATGCCAGATGAACAAAATCCTCCTTCCAAAATAGAAGAACCTTCTTCTTCGCAGACTCCAGAAGAGATGCCAAAAGGGCATGTCATTCTTCGTCCTATAGAAGAAGAAATGCGTCAATCCTATTTGGATTATGCGATGAGTGTCATTATTGGAAGAGCGTTGCCAGATGCAAGAGATGGATTAAAACCAGTCCATAGAAGAATTCTCTATGCGATGTATGATATGGGCATGACGCATAATAAACCGTTTAAGAAAAGCGCAAGAATTGTGGGAGAATGTTTTGTGAAAAATACTCTTGTGCTCACAGAAAAAGGACTTCTTCCTATTCAAGATATCGAGAAAGGGATGAAAGTGTACACACAGTCAGGACAAGAAACTGTTTCAGAGTTATATATTATGCCGCAGCAAAAGCTTTTGCGTATTTCTCTGGAAAATGGAATTGAAAATGTTGTAACGCATGGACAGATGTTTAAAGTTCTTATTCCTTCTTGGGATTTTGTTTGGAAAGAAGCAAAGGATTTGACTCCTGATGATTATATTGTTATGAAATCTGAATATCCACAAGTCCAAAAAGAGATTTCAATAGGCAATAAAAAACTGAGTAAAGGAATTGCGTATATGCTTGGTCAGCTTCTTTCTGATGGGTGGGTAGGAATGGACAAGCGTGGATATCATCGGCTTTTCTTTTATTCAACCTCCTTCCCAGTTGTAGAAAGAGTATTTTCTGTGTTGCAAACTGAATTTGATTATACTGCTTGCATAGAATCTAAAGACTATGAACTTACGACAGCAGCAGGGCAAGTTCTTCTCAAGAAAGCATATCAAATTCGAATTAATAAAAAAGAGATTAATGATTTTCTGATCCAGCAATTCCAGCTTCTTGGCATTCGTGCAGAAACAAAGAAAATACCTTCTCAGATACTTCAAAGTCCGAAAGAAATTATTTTTTCATTTATTAGTGGCCTCATTGATGGAGATGGAAGCATACATAAGGAAAGAACATTAATTCATTATGGAAGTGTTTCAAAGGAATTAGCACAGCAACTTCTTGTGGTTCTTCAGCATTTTGATATTCATGGAAAAATGTATGTTTCTTCTGAAAATAAGAAAGGAGGATTTGTGCATGGAAGACAAATATATGCGAGAAAGAAATTCTTTTCATTGGAATTTTCAGGTTTGAGTGCTCAGAAACTTGCAGAGCAGCTTTCTCTTGCAGAAGAAAGAAAAAAAGAAAGAGCTATGGAGATTCTTTCTCATGATTTAGGCAAATCATCATATGAAATTCTTCCCTTTGGAAGTAAAAAAATATTTGAGGAACTCAGTAGATTTCATTTAGGTGGCGGTTGGTATGAAGATGCAAGTGGTAAAAAGTTTAGAGCAGGAGTGCAATATCCATCAGGAGTAAAAATAAGATATTCAGAAGATCTGCGCGATAAACCATTGCGTATATCTCAAATAATAGAGTGGGGCATCTGTGAAAAATTGAAAAAGCTTGGTTCAGATCTTCATGTATTTTTGGAAAAAGTAATTCAGAACAAGCTCTCATTTATGCGTGTAAAAAATGTTTCATGTGCTGATGAACAAACAACGTATGACATCCAGGTGGAAAATAAACATGAATTTGTTGCAAATGGCATGATGAGTCATAATTGTTTAGGAAAATATCACCCGCACGGCGATATGGCTGTCTACGATTCACTTGTCAGAATGGCGCAACCATTCTCTTTACGATATATGTTCATTCATGGGCAAGGTAATTTTGGTTCTGTCGACGGAGATAACGCTGCAAGTATGCGTTACACCGAGGCGCGTCTGCAGAAAATCGCAGAGGAAATGCTGCAGGATTTGGATAAAGAAACAGTGCTTATGACAGACAATTTTGACGGAAGTCTCAAAGAACCAAGTGTTCTTCCGGGAAAAGTGCCAAGTCTTTTGATTAATGGATCAAATGGAATTGCAGTGGGAATGGCAACAAATATTCCCCCTCATAATTTGGGCGAAATCGCAGAAGCAGTAGTCTTAGTCATCGATAATCCTGATGCAGGTGTTGCAGAACTTTTGCAAGTGGTCAAAGGTCCGGATTTTCCAACAGGCGGCATTATTATCGGAAAAAGTGGAATTCTCAGTGCGTTTGCAAAAGGGTATGGCAAAGTACAGGTCAAGGCAAAGATACATGTTGAGGAAAAAGCAGGAAGATACAAAATTATTGTTGATGAAATCCCCTATATGGTCAATAAGGCAATGCTCATTGAAGAAATCGCGGAATATGTCAAAGAAAAAGTTATTTTGGGAATTGCGGATTTGCGGGATGAAAGCGACAAAGATGGAATGCGTATAGTCATTGAAGTGAAGAAGGACACCAATATGGATGTTCTCCAGAATCAGTTGTTCAAACATACCAGAATGCAGGTTACTTTTGCGATCAACATGCTTGCGTTGGTGAACAATGAACCAAAAACATTGAGTCTGAAAGAAGCGTTGGTTGTTTTTATTGAACATAGAAAAGATGTTATCACAAAACGAACGCAGTATGATATGAGAAAAGCAGAAGAGAAAGCGCATATCCTTCAGGGTCTCATCGTTGCATTAAATGACATTGATCGCGCGATTGCATTAATTAAAGGAAGTACTTCTGCAGAAAAAGCGCGTGTTGCATTAATGATTGCATACTCCATGAGTGAAATACAGGCGCAGGCAATTCTTGACATGAAGCTCCAAAAATTAACGTCGTTGGAGCAAAATAAAATAAGAGAAGAGCATGGGCAATTATTGGAAATGATCAAAGATTACAAGGATATTCTTGCGACCCCGCAGCGTGTTCTCAATTTTATTAAGACAGAAATGAATGAGTTGAAGGAAGCGTATGGCGATGCGAGAAAGACAGAGATTGTCGATGGAGATGATGAAGACATAGATGATGAGTCCTTGATTGAGAATACAAAAATGGTGGTTACAATTACACAGGCTGGTTATATCAAGCGATTGCCTGTTGATACGTATAAGCAGCAGAATAGAGGAGGCAAAGGAATCATTGCAACAACAACGAAGGAAGAAGATGTTGTGGAAGATCTTTTTGTCGCGGATAACAAAGATACAATTCTTTTTTTCACAAATACGGGAATTGTGCATTGGTTGAAAGTCTATGAGATTCCGGAAGGAACAAGACAGGCAAAAGGAAAAGCAATTGTCAATCTTTTGAATCTTGAGCCAAATGTCCAGATTACCGCTGCAATTCCGATCAAGCAGTTTAAAGAAAATAATTATCTGCTTATGGCAACAAAGAATGGGACAATTAAAAAAACAAGTCTCATCGCATATTCAAAACCAAGAGCAGGTGGAATTATTGCTATTACGCTTGATGCGGGAGATTATCTTGTGAATGTCCTCCTCACAGATGGGGCAAAAGAAATTCTTCTTGCGACAAGAAATGGTCTTGCAGTACGGTTCCATGAATCACAAGCTCGCCCTATTGGAAGAAGTGGTATGGGCGTGTGCGGAATCAGTTTGAAGGGAGATGATTATGTGATTGCGATGGTAGATGTAAATCCGCAAAAGACAATTTTAACAATGACAGAGAATGGCTATGGAAAACGGACAGCAGGGGAGGAATACCGCCTGATCAATAGAGGAGGAATTGGAGTCATCAACATCCAGTGCAGCGAAAGAAATGGTCCGGTAGTAGCAGTTGCGTCTGTGTCAGAAGAGGATGATATCATGTTAATTTCTCAATCAGGAATTACCATCAGGATTCCTGCGAAAGGAATTTCTGTGATTGGAAGAAATACACAGGGAGTTCGCCTGATGAAACTGGAAGACACAGATAAAGTTGTTGCGTGTGCAAAGATTGCAAGAGAAGAAATGGTTGAGATGCAGGAAAAAAAGCCGGCAATATAGTTTTAATAAATTTTACTCTATTGGAGTTGTGCAGATTTTGTCTTCGAGTATTATTTTGAATTATTAAAAACTCAAAATAATAATTATCCCATTGAACACTTGAGTTTGATCGAAAGTGTTTTCAAGGAGAAGAAGCGAGAGAAGAGTTTTTTCTTCTCCTTCGTTATTGTTTAATGATAGGAAGAAAGATGATTCAAAAGAATTCATATCAAAAAACTGCACAACTCCAGTACTCTAGCAAAGTTTATATAATTCCTTTTTCTGAAAGAGTGCATGGATGTATTTGATCGTTTACGAAAAAAGTTGAGAAAAGAGGCAGAAAACACATTTGAAATAGACGAAAGAAGTGATTTTCCTATTCATGAAAGATATGTAAGAGAAGAAGACATTTTGACAATGAAAGAAAAGAAACAGGAAAAACAAAAACGAGTAAAAAGGTGAGTATATGTTACGGGCATCAATTCAGTTATTAGAAGACTTTGAAGAAGAGTTAGGGTCTGAAAAGATGGGAAATGTGGGTGAGCTCAAGGCGTGGGCAGACAATATCAAGAAAAGGATTGATACTATTACAAATCTTCTTGCAATCTTAGAAAAGCACAAGTGGGCATGGACAACAGGAAGCA
>JACRKI010000171.1 GCA_016215305.1 Candidatus Woesearchaeota archaeon
GAAAAACAAAATTTTGTTTCTGACTACGATAAACTCCAAAAACAAATTCGTGATTTTTATAAAGCAGTGCAAGATTGCCAGACAAACAATCCTTCAGAAACAACTGAGAATTGCATACAAGATATTCTTTCCCAGACAGCATACAATGCTTGGCTTTCTGAAAGTGATTGTGAAACAGATGAAGAACGCGTGTTTTATGATTTTACACAACCTATTTCAGATTGTGCTATGAGTGAAGACAGTGATTGCACCTGCAACTTTCCATTCCCAAAAAATTATCCTTCTGGCAACTATGTTTTTCAGTTTGCTCCTGAAGGGAATGATCTTTTGATCTCTCTTCAAGACTCAAGCCTTACTACAACTCTTTCTTCATTGCTTCTTTTGAACAATGGAAATACACTTTCTTCTGAAACATATACACTCACTGCTGATGATAATGGAGCAACTGGCGGGTTTTCTGCTGCTTCTGATGCACTTTATTTATACAAAAAAGATGATTCAACTGTTTCTCTTGAGGATGAAACAACCTTTACTACAAATCCTGTTACGCGAAACACTTGCACACTTCCAAAAAAAACAACGTATAAATTTTGCATGCAATCTCCAACAATAGTTTCCCAATATGACGCAAGTCAGCAGAAAAGCATTCGTGAACCGCTTGTGTATGTGTTTGGGATTAATTTTGCACAAGATATTTAAAGCGCCATTTTCTCCGATTTTCCATGAGAAAAATTATCATTATTGCATTGTTGAGTATCTTTCTTATTGTTGCAAGCTGTGGACAACAAACTAATATAACAAATACAACAACTGATACAAGTGCGGGTGCAACAGACACTGCAACTGGCTGTCCTCTTGATTACAATCCTGTTTGTGGAAAAGACGGATTGACTTATCAAAATACGTGTTTCTCCAGCCTGAGAAATGTTGGTATCGATTACATTGGCGTTTGCAACTATGAAAAATGTTCATTCAATGGACAGGATCATTATGTCCTTCCTAACATTTTGTATTATGAAGATAATAAAGAACGACCATACATTGAAATCATTTATGGAACATTCCGACTCCAAGAAGACGGAGACGGCTGGACATTTATCCGAGCAATTAATACAGGAGTTTCCTATTATTATAATAGAATGTTAGAATATAATGCAAAAATGACTGAATCTGGAAATCCTATTACTTGCACTAACACTACAGAAGTTCCTGACAATCTCAAAGAGTTTTTGAAGACACACGGCAAAATTGTGACAATGATTATTGAAGGATCTGCACAGAATGCTACTGAAAGTAATTTGAGTGATGCTTCTGTGTCCACGAATATGACTGAATAGATTTTTATTCTTTGTTTTGCTTTTTTTCACGAACACATTACTTTGATTCGCCCGACAGTTGAGAAAACCATGAACCAGCAAAAGCTCTGGCAAGGCCAATAATTATTATTTTTTATATTTTTAATAATTACATGAAGATACAGTGTGCTCAGTCTCTTCGTGAGAAAATGTCTTTTCTTGTGCGTGTATTTTTCTTTCTTATTCGTGAAAAATCATCTTCTGTTCTCGCATTTCTTCTTTTCGTCACCTCTTTTGGACGAAAATACAAAAGATTTATATACTGCTTTTGTTCTCAATTTGTCATTCAATGAGGGATTTACACTCGGGGTGATTGAGCATGTATAATAATTTTGAAGGAGTTTTGGCGTTTGGACAACAACAACTTGTTAATCCACTGACACTGCTAGGATATAGTATTTTGGAGTTTGTTGTTGGACTTATTCTCGCAGGTGTTATTATTCTGCTTGGATATGCCGTCGCATGGGCAGTTCATTGGGTTGTGAAAAAAGGATTGGACCAGGCAAAGATTGACAAATGGCTTCAGAAAAATCATTTGGACAAATCCATCGGCTATACAAGTGTTTCTGAGTTGGGAGCATCACTCTTGAAGTGGTATATCTTCCTCATCTTCCTTGTTCCAGCAGTAGGTTACCTCGCACTCGGAGAATTCGCATCACTTCTCGCAGACATTGTCAGATGGCTTCCTCATGTTATTGTTGCAATCGCAATCATGATGTTTGGGTTGATTCTCGCTGACTTTGTCGCAGACAAAATGAGCAAAGCAAAAGGACCTGCAGTGAAACATCTCAATAATATTACACGAGTTTTGATTATTGTGTTTGTCGGCGTTGTTGCATTGCAAGAAGTTGGCATTTATTTACGACTTGCAGAAAGCACCTTCCTTGTTTTATTGACAGGATTGACGCTTGCACTCTCTTTGGCACTCGGCATTGGATTCGGCCTTGGCGCAAAAGACCAAGCAGCACAAATTGTCAAACAGTGGAAAAAGAAATTTTAGATTGAAAAAATCACCTGCCCAAATTTAGAAAGTGATTTTTTCAGAATTTTTATTTATTTTTTTCATTTTCTTATCTTTTTTTTTAATACTTACAGAAAATATTTCTTTAATGCAAATAAATATTCTACGATTTTTTCGGCAACTGATACTTCCCATCCGCTTCTTTCACTTTCCCTTCACTGACAAGAATATTCACGAACTTCTTAATATGCTCTTCTGGCATGCCTGACATCCTACTGATTTCTGGAAGTGCTTTAGGACCTGACTCCAACGAAACAACCACGATGTTTCGTGCAAGCGTATTCCCATTCTTCTTCACAACTTTATTTTCAGCAGATAAATTCTTCATAAGCATATCCACTTTGTGCAATCTTGCCTGCAAATCATTCAAGAAATTGGTATACTCATTGCGGTCATAGATTAATTCATCCGGAGCATGAATCTCTATTGAGCTTGGCATATAATCAAAGCAAAAATAAGTCAATGAAGGAAGATCTTCAAACTCAATCTCCAATTCCGCGAAGACACTGAACAAGTTGTTTACTTCTTTTGGCTCAACATACTCGACACTCTTAATCACTATCTTTTTCTCGTCTTTCTTGAGCTTTTCTATGTAAAACTCCAACGTCTGCTGGATATGCTCTTTTGGAGCACCCAACATCTCAATAATAACCCGCGCCTTAATCCACTCCATGATTTTGAGAAGCGCTGGCTGTTTTATATATGTTCTGCTTTTTCTTGACGAGATAAATGTTAAACGATAAAGAAAGGATAATCAAGAATGAATTAATTATTGTTGTTGCTTTTGTAAATGTTGCATCATAACTCTTCATGGGAATTGCCGCAGCCATTGCTGTTATCTTTCCTGCTTTTGTTTTGTTTGATTCTTCTTGTTCATGGAAAATAGTTATATTTTCTTTTGTCGCATACAAAAACAACGGCACTGTACTTAGCTGTGTCTTGTTTTTTTCCAGAGTTATGACAATATTATTTTTTCCTTCTGCTAACGTTGCGTTGAAAAAAACAAGCTGTTTGCCTGCAAGAGTAACAGGAATTTGCTGCTCTTCATACAATGAATCAACCACTAACATATATTCTCCTTGTCCTTCAACCTCTGCAAACAACAAAGCTTTTTCTTTTGGCTCTTCTGTTAATGAACCCACTTCATGTATCTTTGGCTGGTTTGTTTCTTTATTTCCCTCTCCTGATTCTCCAATAAGAATAGTGCTTCTAAACTCTTTCATTGTTTTCTGTTGATCTTTTTGTATTTGTATTTTTGTACTATATGTGCCTGCTTCTATTGCTGACCAATTATTTTCCAAACTTATATTTTGCGTTTCTCCTGGCTCAAGCATTATTTTTTGCTGATTGACAAAGAAATCTCCTGCATAGGTTTTTGGACCACGATAAATCTTACTTGAGATCGCATACGTATGTTCTTTTGCGTCTAGATTATGAATCGTGATATTTGTCGTGATGCTGTCTGATGTGACTGCTGTTTCTGAAAATTCCTTAGCTGTATATTCTCCTCCATCATCTGCTTCCTCGCAGAGTTCTTTCTTCACCCCCTGCACAGATATTTTTTGTTTCTGCGTTCGAAAGCCCTCCAGAATAACTGTATCTGTTTCTTGTTCTGCCTTCTGTGAAGAACAGCTATATTTCAACAATACAGGAACAGTAAGCGTCAGCTCTTCATAGCTTTCTTCAAGCGCAATTGTTGTTGTTTCAGACACTTTTGTTCCTTTTTCATTTTCAACATACACTTTTACTGCCTGCTTTTCCTTTGCCCATTTGCTGAGATTTCCCGTATATATATCCAGCTTTACCGCAATACTGTCTCCTGCTCTTGCGACATTATCAGTCCCAAGATAGACATGCGCAATCTCCTCTGTTCCCTGCTCTTCCAACACATTTTTGACAATAAACTGCTCTGTTGCATGATTATTTTCTTCATTTGCATCAATGCATCTTGTCCTTAGTTCTGCGTTGATTATGTACAACGCATATTCTTTTTTTATTTCCGGAGTCCATCTCTTTGTCTTCGCATTTGTGGTATTTGTTTGTTTTTTCCCTGCTTTTCCTGAAAATTCTTCAATGCTATACGTTATTTCATATGGGATTTCTTCCGGCACATTTCCTTCCACCGCAAATCTTATAGGAATTTGTTTTTTATTGGGATAGACTGATTGATTCAACTGAATGCTGAGATTTCTGTCGCAGGATATTGCCGCAGGATCAAGAACAGTGATATTTGCGCAGATACTGTTATCACTTTTGTTTGTTTCTTTTTCTGCTGTAAATGCGGTTCCACAAATAGTGTAATTGCCCTGCTCTTCAAACAAAATGCTGCTTGTGTCTTTTGTTCTATATCTAGAAATATTCTCCAGCAATTGATGCTGTTCTTCTTTGATTGTGTTGTTTTTCCAGACTGTTATATTTACGAATGGACTAATCTCCTCTTTTTCTTTGTTGTCTATACGAAAAAGCTTTGTATAGGTTTCATTTGTGTACAGCGTGGTATTCCCGTTAAATGAAATCTTGACTCTGTTTATTTCTTCATGAATTGGGATGGTTATTATTTCTTCTGTCTTGTTTACGAAACTATCATTCTTCTGCATTGAAGAATTTTGTGTCTCATTCTCTATCTTTATCGCTTCTTTGACATTGCTATTTTGCATGCCTGGCGTTCCATTTTTATTTTGCGCAAGATACCATCCTGTCGCATTTCTCTCGATGCTTTTGCCTTCTGTTGTTGATGCATAGGACATTGTATCCAGCAATACTTTTTTTGTATTGTAAAGAAAAATACTGTCTTTTGTATTTCCTAAGTCATTTCCTATAGACGCACCGACAGTATAGATGCTTGCGTTGATGACTGTCCAGTTGAATCCTTCCTCGACGATTAAGGAGTAATTTGTTTCTTTATACTGCACTTGCACAAGCGTGTCATTGCTTGATTCATCTCCTATGATATAGCCACTGAGATTCATGGGCTCATCTGTGAGAATTTCCACAAACTCTTTATTATTATCATCTCCCTCTGGATTAGGAAATATTTCGTTGAGGAGTTGGGCACGAGTTAAAGGTACTATACACAAGAGAGCCACTAAAATAAGGAGTACCTTGAACACATAAATTAATTTTTTCATAGAACACAAAATACAGTTTTTATTTTTAAACCCAGCAGTTTATACGACGACAATATGTCGGTGATAGAAAATATTTGAATCACCAAGCAATTTTTTCACGAACCAGCAACGCCTTGGCAAACATAATAATTATTTTGGATATTTTTCAAAGAAATTTCCTCATCCAAAAATAAATAATAATGACATGAAGATACCTAAGCTTTTCTTAGTGCGTGTGCTGCGTTGCTTGTTCCTGATATGTGCTCTGTTTGTTCGTGTTTTTTCTTTCTTTTGTTCCTTATTTTTATTTTTCACCATGACTTCGTACTCAACAAACTATATAATACCTGCAACAATAATCTTTTCAAGATGAAACCAATTTGGAAAGGGAGATCCATTATTTCTATCAATGATTTTACCAGAGAAGAGATTATTTTCATTCTTGAGAGCGCAAAGAAAATGGAGCAGCTCTCCTCTGAGAAAAAACTGCAGCTTTTGAAAGACAAGGTTGTCGCAACCCTTTTCTTCGAACCATCAACTCGAACACGGCTTAGCTTTGAAAGCGCCGCTGTCCAACTCGGCGCAAAAATAATCGGCTTCGCAGATCCTGGAAGCAGTTCCGCAACAAAAGGAGAAACACTTTACGATACCATTCGCATGGTGGAACAATACGCAGATGTCATTATCATGCGCCATCCGCGCGAGGGAGCACCACGGGTTGCTGCAGACGCCACACAGAAAGTCATTATTAACGCAGGAGATGGCGCAAATCAACATCCAACGCAAACATTTTTGGATCTTTACACTATCAAAAAAAGGCATAAGAGAATTACCCACCTCAACATTGCGCTTGTTGGTGATCTCAAATACGGCAGAACAGTTCATTCTCTCGCAATCGCGCTCTCCCACTTCGGCTGTACCATCTCTTTTATCTCTCCAGAAAGCCTTCGCATGCCTTCCTCTATTTGTGAGGAATTGACCAGAAAGAAGATTGCTTATTCTCATTATGAAAAAATAGAAGAGGTTATTCCTGCTGCAGATGTTTTATACATGACACGAATTCAAAAAGAACGTTTTGGAGATCCAATGGAATACGATAAGGTCAAAGACAGCTATATTTTGACTCGAGAAATTTTGCATCATGCAAAGAAAAATCTCACCATCCTGCACCCGCTTCCCCGCGTGAATGAAATTGAAAAAAGCGTTGATGATCTTTCTCATGCAGCATACTTTGAACAAGCAGGCAACGGCATTCCTGTGCGACAAGCAATATTAGCTCTTGTCGCGGGAGCATTCCCATGAAAGCAAAACTACAAACACTCGAGGTTTCTGCTATTGAACATGGCACTGTTTTAGATCATCTTCCCAGCGAGAAAGTCATGAAAATTGCCGGCATGCTTGGTTTTCACACGGATTGCTGTGTGACGATTGGATTAAACCTCACCAGCAAAAAACACCAAAAGAAAGGGATCATTAAAATCGCGGGAAGAGATTTGGAAGAAGCAGAACTTAACAAGATCGCGATTCTCGCTCCCCATGTGACTGTGAACACCATTGAAGGATTTCTGGTGACAAAAAAGAAAAAAATAGTTTTACGAGGCATTGAACCAGACACGATTAGATGTATGAATCCTAACTGCATCACCAATCATCAGAGTGTGATCACCAAATTCCACATTATTGAGAAAACACCATTAAAAATTCGCTGTTATTATTGCGAGCGATCAATGGAAGAGAAAGAGATTGAGTTTCTTTGATTGTATTTTGAAATGTACTTGAGAGAAAGTTAATTTAAAACAGTTTCAACTGCATTCCTTTGGAAGGACTTGCTTCCAATTCTCGAAGTCTACTATCCATCGTCTGGCTCAGCGGTGTTCGATGGTGTTGTATTCGATGCAGGGTCGCAAGTAGATTACGTTCGCAAGACTTCTTTCAGCCTCGCAAGTACAATGTACCTCGCATTTGTTTGGGAATGTGGAACTGCCACTTTTTACTATAGTACGGATGGAAGCTCTTGGTCTGCTGTCGAAAGTTCGATTTCTACTACTTCATTCTCGGCATCAACAGGCAATCTCTACCTATCAATGTGGAATCCAGACTACTACTCTGTGTATACGTCCTCAACGGCGAGTAAGGTCTACGTGGACAGAGCTATGGTACAATGAAATAGACTCAAAGTCTGCTGTGCCAGTGGGCGGGGGGATGAACGCCCACGTAAAAACCCTTCCCGACGGAAGGTATGGGCTCTGTCAATACTATAGTACAGGATTGACAAAGGTGAAAAAATGAACTTTTTCCAGCAAAAACAAGAAGACATCAAAAGAATAACTAAAAAAATGTGCAATTCATTAATTTTAAATATCATAAGTCTTCATCTTGGTACCATGACCAAGAAACTCACTCTGTCTATTGAAACATATTCCAAAGGAATGCGAAGGGTTGGTCTTGATTCAGGAATGCTCATCTGTTTAGTAGATAGCAAAGAGTTATTTTCAGAATATGCTCTTAAAATTGATGAAGAAGATGGATTACTTTTTACTCATGAGATTTGTGTTGAAGAAGCAGTTGAAGTTCTTTCTCGTGATTATAAATATGAGAATGCAAAAGAACAAATCGATAAATTCCTAAAAGAAAGAAATATTTTTGTTATGAAAAGAGATAGGGGAAATTCAGATACAGTGCGATGGATGTTTCAAAAATGCAAAGAAGCAAAAATAGAATTTCATGCACCGGATTGTTTTATCATTGCAGATTTTTATAAAAATGGGATGAACAAAGTCTATTCCAACAATAATCACTTCCTAGACGCTTGTCGTTTGTTTGGAATAGACACATCAAAATTGAAAGCAACTGATAAAGAAATTGAATGGCAACTAAAGAAAATGTTCAAGAAGCATCATAAATAAATAAAGCATCTTCTTCATTTCCATTTGCCTTATCTAGTGCTTTTTTCCATTTCTCTTCTCTAAATTTTTCAAGAGCTTTTTCTGCTTTTTCTTTGCTCTCTTTAGGAATCATAAC
>JACRKI010000018.1 GCA_016215305.1 Candidatus Woesearchaeota archaeon
ACAAGTTTGCGATAAAATCGAGCGCTCGCTTGGAAAAACGCATGTCAAATCCAAGACCGCTGAATACCCGCTCATCGGAAGCTTTGACCTTCCCGCTCAAGAACCAACGTTTAACGTCCGCCTGGATATTTCCGCAATCAGCCGCAACACGTTGGAACTTCTGATGCGTACTTACGGCAAGCGTGTCCGGGAAGTTTTGGCAATTGCGGCCAGGCGGTTCGTTTTACAAAATCCGATTTGCCCTCATCATTTTATGATCGGAGCCCAAGCGATTTTTGCGATTGAACAGGAACTCGCAAAAATCCGTGAACTGATTCAAACACAAAGATACAAAGAAGCTGAAAAAATCTATTTTACTGTCAAAGAACAATACGCGACACTCGCAAAACGACAAGAAGACGCACGACGGAAAATCCACAGAGATCTCATGCAGATCAACAAAGAACTTTTGGAGCATCTGGACAAAGTCAAAGTGGAAATGGATCAGAAAACTCTCATTATTTCTGATCTTCTCATGAAAGCGCGACAGTACATGCAGCAAGGCAACACAGACAAAGCAAACCAACTTTATTTGCAGGTTCGCGAGATTTTCAAAAATATTCCTGACGCATTCGGCGAAAGAAAAATGATGCTCGAAAACCAGATTCTGACATTCTACTCCCAACTCGTCAATGAGTTTAACAAAAAGAATTATGGACAGCTGCTTCAAAAGCGAGACGAGATTATGCGGCACATTGAAATCGCAACCAATCTCGTGAATCTCGGAAACATTGAAGAAGCAAAAAGAGAATATGGATTGATCAACAATCTTTACAATGAATTGCCTGATGGATTTTTGTACGAGAAAACACTTATTTACAAGCGCGTGCTTACTGTCCGGCAGATGATTGATGAAGGCTTGATTGTTCCTGGCAAATCTGTCGCGCAACTCTCTGGAATACGAGCACAACCAGCTGCACTTTCTGGCAGTGCTTCAGATGAACTTCCTTCTGATTTTTCGCTTTCTCTTCCTCACGATGCAGAGCAGGAAGCTGCTGCTCCTGCAATCGGTTTTGATTCTGGAAAGGCAAAAGAAAGCGCTTCTCTTGGTGTTCCACCTGCAGCAACATCCGCAACTCCCGCTGAAAAAACAAAGAAATCTCTTTTTGGATTTATGAAAAAAGACAAAAAAGAAACAACTGCAGTTGCAGTGGGAGTTGTATCAAAAAAAGTTATTGACGCGCCGCCACTGCCAATGTGATTAATTTAATAAGATAAAGATAGTGACCAAAGAACCATGCCAGATGAAAAACAAGTCCTTGACACCTACAAACTTAATGTCAACAACATTCTCATCGAAGTAGTCATTGTTCTCTATGAAGAAGACACTGTGCCAAGATATGTGGTCAACATCACCAACATGAGCAAGACCACAAAAATTATTCTTGAAAAAATCCGCGAAGAATTTATTTCTCAAGTCGGCAGCGGCGTTATTGAACTCAGCGAATCCGGCGGCGTGGAAACCATTAAAATTGAATTCAAAAAAGAACTCACCAAACTTTTGAAAAAATATTTTCCCAACGCAGATGACCAGACAAAAGATATGCTCATCAACTATGTTATCGAACAAAACCTTGGACTTGGAAACATTGAAATTCTTCTGAAAGACAGCCAAATCGAAGAAATTGTCGTGAACAGCGCAAAAGAGCCTGTCTGGGTGTATCACAAAAAACACGCATGGCTCCGCACAAATATTCTCATTCCCAACGAAGCGCGCGTCCGGCATTACGCAACCATGATCGGCAGAGACGTCAACAAAGAAATTTCTTCCTTGAATCCACTCATGGACGCGCACTTACTCACTGGCGATCGAGTCAACGCGACGCTTGAACCAATTTCCTCTTTTGGAAATACCATGACCATCAGAAAATTCGCAACAGAACCATGGACCATTACTGACTTTTTGAAATCAAAAACAATTGATCTTGAAACCGCCGCGCTCGTCTGGCTCTGCATCCAAAACGAAATGTCAGTGATGATTTCCGGCGGAACTGGCTCTGGAAAAACATCCATGCTCAACGTTATTTCCTCTTTCATGCCGCCAAACCAACGCATCATCAGCATCGAAGACACCAGCGAATTGCAATTGCCGAACACTTTGCATTGGGTTCCGATGGAAACTCGATTAGCAAATCCTGAAGGAAAAGGAGGAGTTTCCATGCTTGATCTGATTATTAATTCACTTAGAATGCGACCTGACAGAATTATCATGGGAGAAATCCGACGGGAAAAAGAAGCAGAAACACTTTTTGAAGCAATTCACACAGGGCATAGCTGTTACTCCACATTTCACGCAAACGATGTCTATGAAACCATTACGCGACTTACCAATCCCCCAATCAATATCCCGCGATTAGTTTTGCCCTCACTTACCGCGATTCTTGTGCAGAACAGAAACAGAAGAACAAACAGAAGAAGGACAATGCAATTTGCGGAGTTACTGCCAAATGGCACGCCAAACGTGATTCGCCAATATGATCCTCTTGATGACACTGTCAAAAATGTCGGACAGATGAAAGTGATTCCCGCGACACTTCGCACGTTTACTGGCATGACACCGAAAATGCTTGAAGAGGATCTGCAGCGAAAGGTTCGGATTCTAAAATGGCTTGTTGATCAGAACATTCGCAATCTGAATGACATTGGGATTATTATGGCGAAGTATTATCGTGGGAAGTTGGTGATGAAGTGATTTTGATTTTAGTTGCTTGACTTGTTTTTCACGAACCAATAGCATACTCACGAACAGACAGAGGCATTGGCGAACACAATAATTATTTTTTATGGATTATAATCGAAAAATTACTTGAACAAATATTTGATAATTTCAAAGTAATTACATGAAGATACATATGTTTTCTTCGTTCGTGTTCTTGCGTTGCTGGTGCGTGAAGTGAAAGCGACGAATTCGTGTATGATTACTTCTTTTGGTGTTTTTGCATTCTTCAATGACAACTTATATATATAAAAACACAGAAAACAAAGCCATATTAAAATAACATATCGAGGTGAATCTCTATCGTCGATTTAGTCAGGCAAATTGCAGGCGCATTTCCTCACGTCAAAGAAGATCTGCGAAAAGCACATCTGAAACAAACCCCTGAGCAGTTTGTCAAGAAAACCATTGAACTCGCCGCAATGCTCTCTATCGGCACCCTCATCCTCCTCTTCTTCATCTTTGAAATCATGCGGATTTCTCTTAGTTACTTCTTTCTCCTCCTTCCTCTATTCGTTGTCGGATATTTTCTCTTTCTTCTCCAGACCCCAAAAGGAATCATCTCCAAACGAAAACGAGAACTTGATCAGGAAGTTTTATTTGCCGGCAGATTTTTGCTCGTCAAAGTAAATTCAGGTCGTCCGCTGCTCAACGCGCTCATCGAAGGATCACAAAGCTATGGCGTATCCAGCAAATATTTCAAAGAGATTGTCGAAGACATTAATCTTGGAACTCCCATTGAAGAAGCGCTCGACAACGCAGTCAAATATTCTCCCTCTGATAAATTCCGGCGCATTCTTTTTCAGATCAACACTGCACTCAAAGTTGGGATTGATGTTTCCATTCCTCTCACAAACGTAATCGAGGAAATTACCAACGAACAGCTTACTGAGATTCAACGATACGGCAAGAAGCTGAACAGCCTTGCGCTCTTTTACATGCTCATCGCAATTGTTTTGCCCTCTATCGGCATGGCGATATTTGTTGTTGTTGGAGGTCTTTTAGGGCTTCCTATTGAACGAAATCTATTCCTCGTTGTTATTGGAGTTCTCGTTCTCATTCAGCTTGTTTTTATTTCCATCTTTAAGACAACTCGGCTGAGCGTGAACCTATGAAACAAATTGTCTTTATTCACGAATTTGGCAAAGCGTTTATTCCTGAAAAAATTCGCCCGAAATTACGCAATTATCTCTTGAAAGCAGGAATCGACGAAGTTCCCTACAGCTTTTTTGGGATTTTATTTTACATCACTTATTTCATTACTTTTTTCATTTATTATTTTTATTTTTGGGGAACAATCTCCAAACAACCAGGACAGCTTGTTTTTATCTACGCATTTTTAGTCTGGGTTTTACTGCCGCTTTCTTTTATCGGCTTGTTTATGCTCTGTCTTTATTTATATCTTGACATTCGCATCTTTAACCGCACGAAAAAAATGGAAGAGGTATTGCCTGATTTTTTGCAGGAGGTTTCTTCCAACCTCAAAGGAGGACTCGCGTTTGAAAAATCTCTCTGGATCGCGATCAAACCGCGCTTTGGGATTCTCGCAAACGAAATCGCGCTTGCCGCGAAAAAGGTCATGACTGGAAATGACGTTGACGTCGCGCTCAACGAATTTGCCAACAAATATAATTCTTCCATGCTGAAGCGCGCGATGGAACTTATTGTCAGCGAAATTCAAAGCGGTGGAAAAGTCGCAAACATTATTGACCGCGTTGTTGAGAATCTGAAAAAAACAAAAGCGCTCAAGGATGAAATGACCGCGTCTGTGCTGACATATATGATTTTTATTGCAGCAATTGTCATATTTATTTCTCCGATGTTGTTTGCGCTTGCGTATAATCTGCTTGTCGTCATTACGAAAGTTGCGGCGCTTCTTGGAACCACTGCCGCAGCAGGCGCAACACCTGGCATGCTTTCCAATATTGGGAATGTCAGCGTCAACAAAGAAGATTTTGTCTGGTTCAGCAGAATCGCGCTTGGCGTGATCGCGTTTTTCGCCGCGATGATTGTCTCCATTATTGAAAAAGGAAACGTGTTTTCCGGCATCAAGTACATTCCTATTTTTGTTGTTGGCACCGAAATTATTTACGTGATTGCTTTCAAGGTTATGAGCGTCGCGGTTGCCGCGTTTATACAGTTTTGAACAAAATTCTTGCATTCGATTGCTTCGCAATCTCATGAAGAATTTTGTGTGTGGAGTAACAGTAAATGTTGTAACTACCCACTGACAAAAAGCTCGTCAATAAATAGATTTAAAAATTGCAAAAATAATGTGTTTTTTATTCATTGTGTTTATAGATTATAAAGATAAGCATTTAACTACACAAAGAATACAAACAAACTAGAGGCGGGGGCGACAGAGAT
>JACRKI010000175.1 GCA_016215305.1 Candidatus Woesearchaeota archaeon
ATCAGGATATAGCAAATGAGTTTGAGTTCTCGAAGGAATACGTCCGCCAGCTTCATGATGCCATATTTCCGGAGTCATCAGGAGAAGGGAGGAGAAGATTGAGAAGTATAACCGAGGAAAGATATATCTTTAATTTGACAGTTGACTCGTAGTCAAATTAAAGGGTGGCGTAAGAACAGCTTTGGGCGTATCAATAAATGTAATTTTTTGGTGCGTTACGTTTATTTTCAGCGAATTTCGCAGAAATTTGCTGCTTTGTATAAAGATGTGTCTAAACAATTTTGTCGTTATTTTTCATTTTCTGCCTGTTATGACTTCAAAGAAAAGATTTTCGCAAGAATTTTGTCGCTGTAACTGTATCCAAGCAGCGTTTTTGACCCTGTTTTTGATATTTGTACAACAACTGTCAAACTTTTCAGCATGAGAACAATTGTTGACTTTGCAATGTTGCGCAGCTCTTGCTGCTCCATCTGGAGCAGCGACAGAAGCATCAGGCAGATGACTTTCAGCAGTACAAGCCCTCTTACCCTGTCATCGTTCCACACGCGAAGCGGATGAAGTTTCAGGGCAGATTTTATGTCGCTGAACATCTTTTCAATCAAGGCTTTTTTCCTGTATATCTTCAGCTTTTTCTTTTCGCTCATCTTCTTGCTTGTCACAAGCACAAACATTCCGTCAAGGTCTTCGTCTTCTCGCAGTTTTGCCAGCATGTCTTTCTTCGGGGCAAGCCTCTGTTGCAAGATAACAGAGTGCTGTATAACGTAATCTTGCAACGCAAATGACTTTTTCCTCTTTAGCTTCAGCTTTCGATGAAATGCTTTTGTTCCTTTCTTTCTCCTAATTTCATCAAGCTCATTCCAATAACTTTCAGCTTTTGCAATTTTTGCCTGCCGTTTGAGATTGTCGCTTTTCTGCCTTCTTTCATCAAGGTAAAGCGTATAGTAATTATTGTCTTCTTCCCACGAAAACGCTTTTACTTGCTCTCCACTTCCATGCTTCAGCACAGGATGAAGCTTTCCTGTGTGTTTTCTCATTTCTGCCTTCATAGGCTCATGGATTTTGCAGGCTGTGAGGAAGTGCATCTTCGCATCTTTTATCATCTTCCTGTTGTTCTCAGAATCTACGCCCTTGTCAAACACCAAAAGAGCGCCTTCAGGCACTCTTTGCTTCAGTTTTTCAAAATCCTCTTCAAAGTGTTTAGAGTCGTGTATGTTGCCTTCGGCAACAGACGACATTATCGGCACAACAGGCTCTGCTGCGTTTGTTGTCAAGCCAATTGTTATCTGTGGCTTGTCTGGTCTGTGGTCTTTGCTGTGTCCGTGCTTTGCAAGTGAACAGCTATTGCCGCTGAAGAAAGTAGACGTGTAGTCATTGTAAGCTGCGCCCAAGTCAGGATGATATATTTTCTTCACCTGCTCGAAGATTTGTGCATATATTTCGTCTGCGTTTTGCCCAATGATAGCAAGAGCGCGATAAGAAGCCTGAAGCATGTTTCCCTTTTTGCCTGACGATTCAATCATGCCATTCTGACATGATTGTTCAACCGCCTGAAGAATGCTTATCGGCTCGACAGAAAGCTCAGAAATCAAAACTTTTGATATTTCACCAAGAGTCCCGCCTTTGGTTTTGTGCTTGTTCATAATTTCAGAAAGCCCAAGTTTCCTGTCAAAATGCTGGAAAAGCTCCAAACCACCGACCCGAAAAGTTTTTATAGAATTCCCTTCAATAGATTTATTGCTCATAGGTTGATCACCAATGAGCATTTTATTTTTATACCAGAAATATACTTATCTCCTGCAGAATATAGTTCCTTTAATTTGACCATAATTCTTGTGTCAAATTAAAGCTATAAGCGAAGTGGATATGTCAAAATCAGCGGTCTTGATATAGGTATAAAGTCTGAGCTAAAAAACATAATGCAACAAATAATTAATGCGTATAATGCCACACACTCCTATCAAGCGAGGACGCCGTATAATCATGAAAACGAATACAAATAAGGTGGATAAAATGCAAGCTCCTGTCGAAAAAACAATACAACTCCTGAAAAAAGAGTACCCGGATGCAAAATACTATCTGAACTTCTCAAATCCTCTTGAGCTGATGGTAGCCGCCATATTATCCGCGCAAGTCCGTGATACTGTTGTTAATGCCGTCACA
>JACRKI010000174.1 GCA_016215305.1 Candidatus Woesearchaeota archaeon
TTCATTCTGCATTTTTTCTTCTGCCCATTTTTTCATTGCTTCATCTAACGCTTTTCCAAGCACCCCTTTTTCAGTCCCTAATTTTTCCTGCACTGTTTCCCGAAAGAATGTTTCTGTTTCATCTGTCACATTCACTGTTATTGTTCCCATAGATACATTTAGATTATTGATATATTTAAATGTTTCTATTATCCATTTAGATATTTCGGTTTCAAAAGAAAAAGTATATATAAAAATGCTCTTACAGCAGGGGATGTAACATGACATTTGAAAATGAAATTGTTGGTGGAGGAATAATTGTTTTAAATCTCGTTCCATTTATATTTCGAAAACCAAAATATCTCTTGATAACTGCAATAGTTTCATTATTGATGCTTTTTCTTCTGATGAATACAAAATGAGGATTATGACCTTTTTGTCTCTGTTTTTGGGAGAAGATTTAAAGCTGTGTATCCCTTTCTCGTAGTGATTATGAGATAATTGTCTGTCTTATATTGATGGAATTTCGAAATGTTTAAATAACGCAACGTGATAAAAAATGGTAGGAAATAATTATTCATCTTTAGAAAACAGAGTAGGTGGTACATATATGTCTGGCGGAGATCATGGTGTGCATGGTGGAGGGCATGGTGGACATGATGCTGAAGAACCTGAGAATCCGTATATCGCACAGCTCAAAAAGATGAAGCCATATGATCTTATTACTTTTGTCAAAGGACATCATACAAAGGGACATGAACATCATATTGCGGATTTAGATGAACGCGCAAAGGCACTCCATCAAGTCTATGAAGCATTTGAGGATGAAGAAGTCAAGGGTGCTCTCACAAAAGAACTCTTAAAACCATTTAAGAAAGTTAAATTCAAGGATGATAAATACCAAGCATTGTATAAAAAACTCAAGAAAGCATATGAAGACAATGATAAAGATGATCTTCATCATCATCAAGTGGAAGAGCACATGAAAGATATGATTGATGAGATTTTTGCTGATTTAGGATATGGAGTGGCAGGAAATAGAGAACAAAATTATCTTACTTTCCAAGCATATATACAAGGAATGGGTGAGGAGGGAAAGAAAGCATATCTTAACAATGTTGTTGAAAATATGAAGAAAGGAAAAGGGAGAGCTGCTTCTAAAGGAATTGTAACCCTTCTCAAATCACATCAACAAGGAGCGTATGAAGGAAGCGTTCAGTCTGCAATTGTGACTGAGGACATTCCAGACTTCCATGACGCGTATGCTGGTCTTCTTGAAGATAAATTGAAAGAAGAAATTCCTGATGCACAAGTATTAAAGGGTTTGATTTCAAAGAATATCAAAGATTATGCTCATGCTGCTGTTGATGGAAGATGGGAAGCAATTTATGAAGCAACAAAACGCAAAATTAAGAAAGAAGAACATGGAGCTCATGGTTCTGGTCATGGCGCTCATGCTGCCCATCATTAATTTTATTTCTATAATCATTATCTCTTCTTTATTTTTCCATCTTCGTGTGCAACAAAATCAACAATTGTTGATGGATGCGCTTTCTTTGGACCTTCATAGAGAATAAACGCAATGTGTTCTTTTATCTTGTGCGGCACATCTGCTGCTTTCTGCATAAACGGCTGTCCAGAAATATTGACACTGGTTGTCACAATTGGTCTGCAATAGCCTGCAACGACTTTTGCAATCCAATGCTTTGGAATTCGCACCCCAATGGTATAATCTCCGAGATGCACTGCTTTTGCAACTGCTTTTTTGTTTTTCAAATGCAGAATAAACGTGTATTTGCCTGGCAACTTTTTTATCCATTTCTTTGCGGATTTTGTGATGATGCAATTCTTTTGAATCCACTGTTTTGATGGCGCAATCACTGAAAATGGTTTCTTCTCCCTCTGTTTTAAAGCGTGGACATGTTTGACTGCTTTTTGATTTGTCGCGTCACAACCGATTCCATAAATAGTGTCTGTTGGATAAATGAACGCTCTGCCTTTCTTGATCATTTGCAGATATTTCTTTTTGTCTTTTAAGAAATGATGTTTGTGGATGAGGGTCATGATTGTCTTTTTCTTCTTTATGTATTTATACCTTGTTGTTTTTTGTCTTTTACGGGGATAAGCACACATTTACACACGAACTAAGAAAAACTCTGGCGAGGCCGATAATTTTATATTATTTCTTTAATAAAAATATTCTTTGACAAATAGAATCAAAAAATAAATAATAATTATTGTGTTCGCCAGGTGTTGCGAGGCGAATCTCAAGCGATGCTAGTTCGTGCAAAGAAGTCAGGCGAATTAAAGCTTTTTAGAACTCACTCAACTTCTTCATCTCCTGATGAAAGACTAATGTACTATTCCCCCCAACTCCAGTGGTGCGCTTTAATGAGACAAAACTTCCAAACGCAAGTATCTGGATTTTTCTCGCAAATGTTTTGTAACTCTGCCTGCCGCCTTTTTCTTCATACTTCTTAAACATATCCCCTATCTTTATTCCATCATTTGCTTTGACAATATCCAAAATACTCCTGCACTCCTCATCCAATTCCATCGGCTCTTTTGCGTACTCTTCTGGCCCTTTCTGCAGGATATTGTTTACATGCTCGAGTGTAATTACTCTGCTGCTCGCTTCTTCTGCTGCTTCTGCTGTCTGACGCATCAAATGCAGTCCTGCTCGAATGTCTTTTTGCGTCAGTGTATTCTGGACAATCGCCGCAAATGCTTCTTCACTCACTGTTCCTGGCTTAAACGCAAAATCTTTTCTTTGCACAAGAATATCTTGAATTTCCTGCGCGTTGTATTCCTTGAATTCAATTAATTCCGGATGCAATCTGGAACGAATTCGCTCATCAAGCGCTGCAAACCATTCTTTGTAATTGGATACAAGAATCACTGTTTTTCGATAGATACTTTCGAGTAAAGTGTAGAGGAAATCAAAGTCTTCAATCTTGTCCACTTCATCAAAGCACAACGCAACAGGAAATTTGTTGAATTTTTCCTGCAAATCCTTGAATATTTCATGCGTTTTTTTATTTTGATAAAATTTGTAATTCACTGCTTCGCACAATGCAATGGCGATTTTATATGTGCTGTTATTTTGCCAGCAATTGACGTACACAGGCAGAATTTCTTCATGCTCATCTTCCAGTTCCCGAAAGACATGAAGCACTGCCAATGTTTTTCCAATCCCCGGTCTGCCATACAGCATAATGTTTTTTCCATTTCGTTCTGCGAATAATGGCCGTATTGCATTTGCAATCGTAAACTGCTCTTTCTCTCGATGCAACAGTAGTTTTGGGTGAAAAGAGAAATCTAACGCGTATTCATTTGCGAACAAACTCTCTCCTGATTTGAGCATAGTATCAAAAAGCGCCATTGAAATGGAGAGAAAAGTGCGATTTATATGGGTTGTCTTTTGGATGGAGTGTCTCTTAACTAATTCGTTCTCGCACCGCACTGCGTACAGAATCTATGATGCGGCGCAATTTGTGAGCCGCAATTCGCGCAATATCTGCCTGATATCTGATGCGCTGGACGCTGCATTTGATGTTGTATTTGCTGTTGCTGTGTTTGTTGTGCTCCTTGCTGTGTCATTGGTCTCTGCTGCATTTGTGCATTTCTTTTTTCCTGCTCCATCTTCTCAATATACGGATTCTTTGCCTTGTTCAAATCCAGAGGCTCCCATTCTTTATCATCTGTTTTGAATTGTTTCTCCACTTTATCATACGCTAATTTTCCTAAGCCGTAAAGTGTCATGATTCCACCAATCACGATGAAAAACTTCAGCGTGTTATAGAAAAAAATAGAAACTGCAATTACCACAAATCCAATTCCAATAAACACCCAGCCACTGATGTCACTTGCTTTCCTTGCCATGGGTAATTCTTTGCTTTACTTCTATATAAGGTTTGCTTCAAAAA
>JACRKI010000176.1 GCA_016215305.1 Candidatus Woesearchaeota archaeon
GAACAAGATTCTGCGGATCACCAACACTATAAATTGTCTTTGCGCCTTTTTTGAGAGAACTCAGAAGACCTTTGTTTGTCAATTTGTCAATAATTTCATAGACGTTGACGCGATGCACACCAGATTCTTTAGTGATATCACTGGTTGTGCCGCTGCCTAACTTGACAAGAGCAATATACACCTTTGCTTCGTTTAAGCTGAATCCCAATTCCATGAGTTGGTCAAACATGTAGTAATACATGTTACAGCAAGTTTATAAATATTATGCGCCTGTCCATAATCAGATGATAAAGACACATCTCTCTGCAGAACTGAAACAAGCACTTCTCAAAAAGCGTTGGTATTTTCAGGGGTTTAATGGAACGCCAGGATTACTCAGCGGTCCAACAAGAGGAAATGTCGAAGAAGGATGGGAAGTGCTGGGGTTTGGATATAAGATCATTATTGAATTCTACGAGGGAGACAAATGCTATTATCTGTATGATTGGCAAGATTTGGAAAATGGACTAAAAATTATTCTTGAAAAAACAAAGAAAGATCCATCATATCCCGCATGGCTCGTGCAAAAAGACAAAGAACTACGAACTGTGCATGAAAAAGTAGTCCAAAAAGTAGAGCAGACAAACATAGAGAAGATTTCATTTGCGGATGCACTCAAACTTTATAATGAATTCATGCGTTCGTACAGACTCGCAATTGCAGTATCTTTAATTATTGAATGCTTTACCTATCCAACAGAAGAAAAGATAAGAAACAAAATTAGAGAAGAACTTGAGGCGCATGGAAAAGAAAAGAGTGTGGAAAAGGTGCAAGCAATACTCGTCGGAGCAGTCAATCCATCATTTATTGGCAAGCATCAGCTCCAACTTCTTCAAATCGCTGCAGACATAAAAAAGAAAAAGTTGACAGAAGTTTTCACAAAAAAAGAAATACAAGCAGTTGGAAACGAACTCCAAAAAACAGAGCAAGGAAAAGAAGTGCTCAAAAGAATAGAAGCATACCAGCAAAAATATTTCTGGATGAATAATGCATATGCAGGAGCAAAAATACTTCCCGTGGAGCATTTTATCCACGAAATACAAGAAATCTGTAAAAAATATAATGATCCAGAGCATGAGTGGAGAACAATAGAAGAAAATTTTGTGGCACTCCCCCAAAGAAAAAAACAAACATGCAAAGAGTACAATATAAGCGAAGAGTTAGAACAGCTCATCATGATTAATGACGCAATGGGAATAATCCATGATTTGAGAAAAGAAGTGATTACCCATGCAAATTATTTTATTGATGAATTCCTCAAGCGATTTGCAAAAGAAAAAAATATTTCACACGAATTGATGCGGTATGTTTCAGATTATGAGATTAATGAAAAAGATCTCAAAAATATCACAAAGGAAATCTTAGAAGAGAGACATAAGAAAAGCGTTTTTGTGACGTTCCATCCTGGAGAGCAATATATCTTTTCAGGAAAAGAAGCTGAAGATTTCATAAGCGAACTCAACAAGACACAGCAGCATGAACAGGAGGAAATCCTCAAAGGCCACTGCGCATCACAGGGAAAAGTAACAGGAAGAGTCAAAGTGTGCAGAGGCATGGCAGAGGTTGCAAAATTTAAGGAAGGAGAAATTCTCGTCGCGTGCATGACGCAGCCAGAGTTTGTTCCTGCAATGAAAAAAGCGATAGCGATTGTCACAGATGAAGGCGGTTTAACGTGCCACGCGGCAATTATCAGTCGAGAATTAAAAAAACCATGCATTATCAGCACAAAAAAAGCAACACGAGTGTTGAAAGATGGGATGCTTGTAGAAGTCAATGCGACAGAATGGTATGTCAAGATTTTGAAGCAGTAATTAAATAAGGTAGTGAGTTGAGAAATAATGTCAAAAAAAGAAGCAATTGAATCGCTAAAAAATTACCCTTTATACAATACGTACGAAAACAAGGCAAATGTTTTTGCAATGTTTTTAGCATTTGATGCAAGAACAGGAACACTGCAAAAATCACTTGGAACAGCCTACAAACCAATTGTCACAATAGGAAGAAAAAGAAATTTCCCTATGTACATGAACCATGATGAATGCATCAGAATTGCAAATATTATTCTAAAGAAAATAGAAGAAAGTCCTGAATGGTTTGAAAATGCAACAAGTGAAATTTACAAGCGAGCAGCAGCACTCATAAATTTTAGTAGAGATTTAAAAGAAGTAAGTTACAAAACAAAAACAGAAAGTGAGCTTCTCGGATTGTATCAGAAGTATTGCAGTTTGTTTAAAGAAATGCGAGTCTATAGTTCCATTCCCATGATGCTCGAGCATGACACGCCAGTCCTAAGCAATCTTCTGCAGGAAAAATTAAGTCCCTTTGTCAGGAATGAGGAAATCAATGAAGTGTTCAGTATATTGAGCAGCCCAACAAAATATTCTTATTTGCTTCAAGAGGAAATAGAGCGATTACGTATAGCAGCAAAACATGCACAAGGAAAAGACATTCAAGAAGAAATCAAAGGACACACACAAAAATGGAATTGGAGAGAATACATCTTTGAAGGAGTTCCACTTTCAGAAGCAGATTTTTTTAAACAAATAGAATTAGATCTGCAACAGCACAAAGATCCAACAAAAAGAATAAAGGAGATTGAAGAAAAACAAAGCAATATCAAGGAAAAGCAAAAAGAGTACATAAAAAAATATAAAATCCCAGAAGAAACACAAAATTTTGCAACAGTAGCGCAAGATATAGTCTATCTCAAATATTTTAGAAAAGGAATATTTGCAGAATCATATTATTGTGTGGAATTTCTCCTCAAAGAGATTGGAGAACAACTGAATATAAGGCTTGATGATGTTCGTGGCATGTTTGATTGGGAAGTGGAAGAAGCACTATCAAAGGGAATCACAAAAGAAAAGATTGAAGAAATAAGAAGCAGAGAAGAATTTTGCGCGTTTGTGAGCTATGAAGGAAAATGTTATCCCTTGACAGAAGAAGAAGCAGAAAAGATAGAAAAAGAGAATATCACAAAAGAAGAGATAGAACAGGAACTTAAAGGACAAGTAGCATGCAGTGGAAATGTAGAAGGATCAGTCTGCGTGGTCAATACAGTTGAAGATATGAAGAAAATGAAAGAAGGAATGATTCTTGTTTCAGTGATGACACATCCAAATTTGTTCAGTGCGATGAAGATTGCGAAAGGAATTGTCACAGATGTCGGAGGCCTCAGCTGCCATGCCGCGATTGTCGCGCGAGAACTCAATATTCCCTCCATTGTCGGAACAAAAAATGCAACGAAAATACTGAAAGATGGAATGGAGGTAGCGTTGGAAACAAGAGAAGGAACCGTTAAAATTATAAACTAAAAAGAATGGACTTAGATATATGAAATCAAAAAAGCACATTCTCTGGTTTGAAGAGGTCAACAAAAAAGACACGCCATTAGTAGGCGGCAAAGGATCATCTCTTGGAGAAATGATCAATATCATGCCTGTCCCCAATGGATTTTGCATCACTGTTGCAGTATACAAAGAAGTTCTCAAACAACACCAAGAAGGATTCATGAAAATATTAGAGAAAAGAGATATTGAAAATGTCGAAGAATTAGAGAGTGTCGCGAACATTATCAAATCACAAATTTTAGATGTAAACATCCCCTTAGAAATCGAAAACGCGATCAAAGTAAGCTACGAAAAACTGGGTGGCAAAGTAGCGGTGAGAAGCAGCGCAACAAGCGAAGATTTAGAAGAAGCGAGTTTTGCAGGACAACAAGATACATTCCTCAACATTGAAGGCAGTGAAGAAGTGCTCGGCGCAGTCAAAAAATGCTGGGCTTCGTTATTCAACGCGCGAGCGATTTACTATCGAGAAAAAAATAAATTTAAGCATAGCGATGCCTTTTTGAGCGTCGTTATTCAAAAGATGGTCAACGCAGACAAAGCAGGAGTGATGTTTACGATGAATCCCATCAATAAATCACATGACGAAATGATTATTGAAGCATGTTTTGGATTGGGAGAAAAATTAGTCAGCGGAGAAATTACCCCTGATACGTTCATCTTAAATAAAAAAGAGGAATCAGTGAAAGAGCAATTCCTCAATTTTGAAACGCAGACACTAAGCCAAAAAGAATTGAAGGAACTTATTGCAATTGGGAAAAAAATAGAGCACCATTACAAAAAGCCAATGGACATTGAGTGGGCAATAGAAAACGGCAAAGCATTTGTCCTGCAAGCAAGACCAATTACAACATTAAAATAAAAGAAATAAACAAAAATAACAATGATCAAACTCATCATCTTCGACATCGGCGGAATTCTTGTGGAGAATTATGACATTCCTATGTTTGACGCATTGGCAAAGGCATGCAGCAAATCAAAAAATATAATCGAAGAGGAATGCACTGAATTGATGCAAAGATCAGAGCGAGGAGAAATCACAGAGTATGAATTCATGGAACAATTCTTGAAAAAGATGCACTGCAAAGAAGATCCAAAACTAATTCTAGAAGTAAGACGAAAAGCAACAAAAGAAATGCACGGAACAAGAGAACTCATTGAAAAAATAAAAAAGCATTACAAAGTCGCGTTCGCAACAAATAATGCAAGAGAAGAATTCGAATACAATAACAAAGTCATGCGTTTTGACAAACTGTTTGATTGGGGAATTGCCTCATGGCAAGCGCATGCAAGAAAAACAGAGCCAAAGATGTTTGAAGAGATTTTGAAGCATTTCAAAGTAAAACCAGAAGAAACAATATTTATCGATGACAGCGCAAAGAATCTTGTTGCGCCAAAAGCGTTAGGCATGCAAACCATTCAGTTTGTTTCACTCGAGCAATTGAAAGATGAGTTGAAGAAAACCTTGAGCAAAGAAAATACACGAACTGACAAAGCCTAAACTCACACCAGCAACGCTAAGGTATTGTAAACTCGTTAAGAGTTTACAATCTCGTGAATTTTGTTAAGAAATTCACGTTATCTTTATGTAATTATTTATTTTTTGATGAAACATTTCTAAAATAATATAGCAATAAAAAATATTTCCAAATAATTATTGTGTTCGCTAGGCGTTGCTTGTTCGTAAGAAAAATTCTTTTGGTTCGTGTAAGCGAGTCAGGCAAATCAAAAGTTAGTGGTGTGGAGATTAAAGTAAAAGTAAAGATTATAAAGAGAATAGAACAAACACCAATTCATGAACACCCAATTCAAAATCATCGCAGAAGACGACAAAACAGGAGCGAGAATCACGAGATGGAAAACCAATCATGGCACAGTCGAAACACCATTCTTCATGCCAGTTGCAACAAAAATGGCAGTCAAACATCTCACGAGCACTGATATCAAAGAAATAGGAATTCAAGCAGTCATCGCAAATTCATTAGTACTGGAACTGAGCAGAGGATCATTGTACATTGAAAAGCGAGGAGGCATCCACAAATTGATGAACTATGACGGCACAATATTCACAGATTCTGGCGGCTTTCAGATGATTCGGGAAAGCTTCTATGAAAAAACAACCCCAAAAGGAGTCGTGTTTAGAGATCCATTAAATCAAAAGAAATCTTTTCTTGCAACGCCAGAATGGGTGATGCATGTCCAGGGACACATTGGCAGCGATGTTGCGATGATTCTCGACGATCACAATGCGCACACGCACACCAAAGAAAAGCATGCAGAAGCAGTGCTGCAAACCTATGAATGGGGAAAACAATGTGTTCATGCAAAGATAAATCCAAAGCAACTTTTGTTTGGGATCATTCAAGGAGGAAGTTATTTAGACTTAAGAAAAAAGAGTGCAAAGCTTATGGAATCATTGCAATTTGATGGGATGGCGTTAGGAGGATTAGCGACTGGAGAGCCAATTCCAGTGATGAAAAAGGTTGTCAGCACAGTCACAAAAATAATCAAGAAAGAACAACCAAGATATCTGATGGGACTTGGAAGTCCAATCGAAATGATAAACACCATTGGCATGGGAATTGACTGCTTCGATTCCACCTACCCAACACAAAATGCAAGACACAACACATTATTCACAATGCAAGGTAAAATAGATATTGCAAAAGGAAGATATATTCATGACGATAATCCAATCGAAGAAGACTGCGATTGTTACACCTGCAAAAATTATACAAAAGCGTATGTTTGTCATTTGGCAAAGAGCGAAGAACCAATCGCGATGCGATTAAAGACCTATCACAACATTTTCTTTATGAAGCGATTGATGAATGAGGCAAAGCTTGCGATTAAAGAAAACAGATATCAGAAGTTTGAGAAAGAATTCGCAAGAAGTTTTGGGAAAAAGAAAGAGCAACCTCAGAAGGAAGGAAAGAAGCAGAAGAATGTGAGTTTGGTATAATCCTTACCCCTACATTTACGAAAAAAACACAAGATTTATATAAATGTAGGGGTAAGCTTATGATATGGTCACCATACGAAAGAGAACAAAAGGGAATGAAGAGTTCTACTATTTAGAGCATAGCATAAGAAAAGGAGAAGTGCTTGAGAAAAAAGAGAAATACCTTGGGAAAGAGATTCCAAAGAATATTGAAGAAGTAAAAAAAGAGTTCTTTCACGATATATTTAAAGAAAGATGGCACAAAACGTTAGATGCAATAAAACAAACGTTCTCAAAAGAATACCGTGCAATGCCAAAAAGTGCGCAGGAAAAGTATCTTGAACATTTCATGATAAAATTTACGTATGATACCAATCGAATTGAGGGAAGCACATTAAATCTTCATGACACTGCAAATCTTTTGAAAGATGGCATTTCACCTCCAAATAAACCAATACGAGATATCAAAGAAACAGAAGCGCACAAGAGAATATTTTATGAAATGCTGAATTACAAAAAAGATATATCTCTTACGGAAGTATTATATTGGCATAAAATGTTATTTGAAGATTCTGATAAAGAAATTGCAGGAAAAATAAGAAAACACCAAGTTGCAATAGCAGGAGCAGATGTTGAACTCCCTTTGCCAGTAGAAGTTCCCATCCTCTTCGATGAATTTTTCAAATGGTATCATAAAGAAAAGAAAAAACTTCATCCAGTAGAGTTAGCCGCATTAGTGCACTTGAAATTTGTCAGCATTCATCCGTTTACGGATGGGAATGGAAGAATAAGCAGGCTCTTGATGAACTTTGTTCTTCAGAAGAATAAATACCCGATGCTTAACATTCAGTATACCAACAGAGCTGCGTATTATAGAGCATTAGAACGTTCGCAGAAAACAAAGCGAGAATATATTTTTGTCCAGTATATTATCAAAAGATATATTGCAGCGTATAAGAAGAGAACGATGTACTAAGGAGAAGAAATCCATGTACAAATTCAGTTTTCGAATCAAGCACAAAAACTGTGCAGAAACAGGATTGAGCATCAAATTCCCAAAGCATCATATAACTGTTCTTGACATTCAGGCAAAGGATCCAAAACAATATCTCTACTACATCAAAGGAAATCAAAAAGAGTTTGACAAAATAATTATTTATTTAGAAAAGTCAAAAACATACCAGTTCACAAAAGAAGTAGAGCGATCAAAAGACACACTCGTTCTGCTTGTTATTCTCTTTCAGGAAGGATTCATTCAAAACACCATCCAAAAATATAACGGTTTTTTCATTGATCTGCATACCGTTTCTGAAGGATTTGAATATTGGCATGTGGGTGTTGTCGAGAGAGAAACAATTGAAAAGATAAGAAAAGAGTTAAAGAAAGCTGGAAAACTCGAAACACTATATATAGGCAAAGTAGATTTTGCGCAGCATCTTCTTTCACCACAGCAAAAAAAGATTTTTCAGTATGCGTATGATCAAAGATATTATGAATTGCCAAGAAAAACAACGATCGCAAAGATTGCGAAAGCACTTCAGCTCACGCAAGCAACAGTTGGCGAGCATCTTCTCAAAGCGGAAAATAAATTGATTCATGCAATGGCAAAGAAGCTTTGATTCTACAGAAAGCATACCAGATATATCAGGTGAAAGAGATAAATAAAAGTAAGCAGTATGTCTTCTTGGTGATAAGATGTCGCTTTATGAAATAGTACAAAAAGAAGTAAAAACAGGATTGCAAGAGGTAAAAACTATACTTCACGAAGTTGCAGTATTGCAGCCGAATGAAGATGCAGTTATCTGGCAGTTATATCAACCACTAATGATAGAACATGAGTTTGAAAAGCACAGCACTGGAGTTCTCACTCCTGCACGAGAAATAAGAATGAATCCAAGAATAATAAGAAAAATGACACAAGAACATAAACATAGTTACGAACAAAAGGTTTTAGAAAGAATTCAAGCATATAGTGTTGTTATTAAAAAAAATAAAGCAATAAATAGAGCATATCAAACACCAGAGTTTACACCGGAAGATGCAACAGAGATGGCAGGAGAAGTATTTTCAGAATCTTTTCAGAAAGCAAAAAAATCTTATAAAAGGTAAATGCCTTGATCACGAACTGAAGTTTTACACAAACAAGCAACACCGCACACGAACCGGAAAATAAAATACACGCACGAGCAACGCTAAGGTATCTTTATGTAATTATATTTTTTGAGTGTTTAAATAAATTTTACAAATTAAATAAATCATCAAAAAATAAATAATAATTATCGTGTTCGCCAGGCGTTGCGGGTTCGAGAAAAAGCAGAAAATTCATGAGAATATATTTTTCTTGGTTCGTGAAAAAGACTTCATCACTTCTTCTCAAACCTAATCTTCAATTCATCCATCTGTTTCTGATCAATCGGGCTTGGACAGCCATCCATGGGACATTGCGCTTGTTTGTTTTTCGGGAACGCGATCACTTCGCGAATATCAGAAAGTTTCAACAACATCGAAACCATTCGATCTAAACCAATCCCAATCCCGCCGTGCGGAGGAGCGCCATACTTGAACGAGTCAATTAAAAATCCAAATCGTGCTTGCGCCCGCTCTTTTGGAAAGCCGACAACTTTCATAACGCGCTCTTGAATTTCTGGACGGTTGATGCGCAAACTGCCGCTTCCCATTTCCCAACCATTCAACACAAGATCATATTGATGACAATAGACTTTTCCAGGATCAGTTTCCAAGAATTCTAAATGTTCTTCCTTTGGCATGCAAAACATGTGATGGCAAGGATCCCATGATTGTTCTTCTTCGTTGTACTCAAAAAGAGGAAAGTCAACAACCCAGCAAAACGTATATTTCTGTGGATCAATTAATCCCAACTCAACACCAAGTTTGTTGCGAACTTTATTGAGTACTTCATTACACACTTTTGGTTTGTCTGCGCAAAAAAACAATATATCTCCAGATTTTGCGTTCAAGCGTTCCATCAATAATTCCTGAATTTGTTTGCTCAAAAACTTTGCGATACCAGAATCAAATCCAGCAGGAGTAATTTTGACATATGCCAATCCTTTCGCGCCGCTGTCTGTTGCGAATTTAATATACGCGTCAATCTCTTTGCGCGAGAATTTCTCCCCGCATTTTTCTGCGTTGATTGCTTTGACAATGCCGCCAGCTTCAAGAACAATTTTGAAAACACCAAAATCACTATGTTTCACAATGTCAGACACTGTTTTCAATTCAAGACCAAATCGAAGATCTGGTTTATCGCAGCCATAGCGTTCCATCGCATCAGTATGTTTTATTTTTGGAAACGGTGTATGAATCTCAATATTGCCTGCTTTTTTGAACGCATGTTTCAACATTCCTTCAGCCATTGCGTGAATGTCATCTTGTTCCACAAAACTCATCTCAATATCAATTTGCGTATGCTCTGGCTGCCGGTCTGCGCGCAAATCCTCGTCACGCAAACAGCGGGCGAGTTGAAAGTAGCGATCCATGCCTGCAACCATTAAAATCTGTTTGTATAATTGCGGGCTTTGAGGAAGTGCGTAAAATTCTCCAGGATGTATTCTGCTTGGCACGACATAATCGCGCGCTCCTTCTGGAGTTGATTTCATGAGAATAGGTGTTTCAATCTCGACAAAATGCTGCGACATCATATAGTCGCGAACAGCCTGTGCAAAGCGATGGCGCATCAGAAGATTGTGCTGCATCACCGGTCGGCGTAAATCCAAGTAGCGGTATTTCAACCGCATTTCTTCAGAAGCAGGAATCTCGTTATTGATGTCCATTGGCAGGATGTCTGCCTTTGCAAGAATTTTCAAGGAATCTGCAAGCACTTCAATTTCTCCTGTTGCAAGATTTTTATTGATAAGCCCATCTCCTCGATAGCGGACAATGCCGGAAATCTGAAGGACGTCTTCCCGACGAAGCGAAGTCATTTGTTCAGCAAGAGATTTGTTGTGTTTTTCATCAAATACGACTTGAGTAATGCCGTAGCGATCGCGAAGCCACATGAAGCTGATGCCGCCGTGGGTTCGCAAAGATTCCATCCAGCCGCAAAGCGTGACAGCTGTTCCTTTTTCTGTAAGCCGCAATTCGCCGCAGGTGTGTGTTCGTAACATAATAAGAAAAGAAAAAGATGAGATATATAAAAGTATTTGTGAATTAATTATAAGAATCAAAAAGAGAGTAAAAAAAGAAGAAATAAACTCTTTTTCTGATTTGTAGTGAAAACCACAACATTTAAATATTTGTAGTGAATAACAGCTTTATGGTATTTGTGCGAAAGGTAACAAGTAAAGGAAAAAAGTATTGGATTCTCGTCTATTCAATAAGGCGCGGAAAAAAGATAGTACAAAAAACAAGGTATCTCGGTAAAACACTTCCTCCAAAAACACGCCTCGAACAAATCAAGAAATCCTTTTTGCAGGAGGTAGCTGCAAGGAAATCCAGATTCTTTTCTCAGGATGATATTGAAGCCATAGAGAAGAAGAAAGAAGGATATACTGAGGAACTTCGAAAATTAAGTTCTTTTGAAAAAAAGGAAAGAATGAAAGAGTTTACCATTCGATTCACTTACGATAGCAGTAAACTTTCTGGCTTAGACATCACGCTCCGACAAACGTATCTTATTTTGAAGCAGGGAATTATTCCTCAAGGATTTAAAGATCTAAGAACTACGAAAGAGCTGGAGAACCATGAAAAAGGGATAATTGCGATTACTCGGTTTAAAGGAAAACTTGATCTTTCTTTTATGAGACGGCTTCATAAAATCCTTTTTACAGGTGTTGATGATGCTCTCGCAGGAAAGTTCAGATTCGAACTGCAAAAAGATGTGAAGATTGCAGGAACCGCATATGTGCCTCCAAAATGGCATCAACTGAAGAAGGAATTGCGTATTTTTTTTCTTTGGTATTCCTCTGATGGAAAAAAATTGCATCCGCTTGAATTAGCGAGTCTTGTTCATCTTAAATTAATCTCTTTACAGCCATTTCCTGATGGCAATTCTCGGTTGTCACGATTGATAATGAACTGGATTCTTTGGAAAAAGAAATATCCTTTAGTTCACATTCCTGTTGAAGATTTAGAAGAGTATTATAATGTACTCGATCAGTATCAGATAGAAAAGAATGAGCGGCCATTTATTGAATATATTAAAAAAAGGTATTTGAATAGCTAAAACGTACTCATGACCTCACTTTGTATTTTATGTTTCACAACTTCATTCTTAAAATGGATCGCGTCTTGCACACTTCCAACAACACTCCCATAATGTATGGGAATTGCTTTTTTGGGAAAAAAAGAAAGCACTGCCTCAACAGCTTCCTGCCAAGTCATGGTATACGTGCCGCCAACTGCAACAAACGCGAGATCAATCGCATGAAGCAGCGACATTTCCGGGATTTTATCTGTATCGCCGGAATGATATATTTTTTTGCCTGCGAGATGCACCACATACCCAACCCAATAATTTTCCTGCGGATGAAAAGCAATATCAGGACTGCGAAATTTGTTCACGTTATATGCGGGAACAGTTTCAATTGTAATTCCTTTGACAGTAATTTCCTGACAAGGTTCAACAGGAATAACCTCCTTGACAAGCAATCCCTTTAATTTGCTGAGGCAATCAGGAGGACAAACGACAGTGGTATTCGCGTTCATCACTTTCTTGATATCTTCAATAGAACAATGATCATAATGGTCATGCGTGCAAAGGACAATGTCTGCATCGCCTGAATTTTTCTGGATATGAAAGGGATCAATATAGACCACTTTCTCGCCAACTAATTTCACAGAAGCGTGTCCAAGCCAGATATACTGAAATTCAGCCATATTTATTCCCTTTCATCTCCCGCGGAAACAGCAGGATGAGAGTGATGTGCGGTTTTGGTTTCAATATCATAAATAATGTCTTCAATCTTTTTCAGGTTCCATTTGATCGCGTCATACTTTTTTCGAAGTTCCCCATTGCCAAGATCAAGGGTCAAAAAGAAATCATGAATTCCTACCACAAAATCGCGGACAAGATGGACGTCAGGATAATTTTTGCTGATGGTTTTCAAGACAGCGGAGCGGGCAAGTTCTCCTGTCAAATCACTTAAGCCCATGAGATAATCCTCTGGTTCTGCTCCAAGACTATCCAGATCCAATAATTTCTTTGTTTTGATAAAATGGAAGAATGTTTTCGCTTCAATATACTCCTGCATTGCTGCGCTGTACGCGCCAACAACTGCAAGTTTGACATCCAATGCAGCAGATGCCTTAATTTTTTTAAGAAGCGCTTCTGCATCAGAGAGATGTTTCTCTGCTTCTTTGACGTCGTTGCGGTGCAGCGAAGAAATTGCCATTTTGCTGAAACGAAGCACGTCGCGGGACGCTTTGATGATCTCTTCTCGTTTTTCAGAATACGCGACAAGCTGCTTCCTGATTTTTTCAAAGTTTTTTGAAGGGAACATAGCAATAAAAACCTCGCATAAGCGCTGCAATAGTGAATAATAGTAAATAATTCTCCATGAGGACACGAAATGTCCGAATGCGAGAATTATTTAATCGAAAGGTTTATATATAAAGTTTTCCAAAACTCGGATGATGACAATACTGCCTATGCTCTATGCGACAACAGGAACAAGTACGTTCAGGGATGTTCTTGAATTTTTTAATAGGCTTGGCGTCTATGACGTGATTCTTCCGTTTATATTAGTCTTTACGATTGTCTATGCGATTTTTGAGCGAACAAGAATTTTGGGAACAGAAAAAGTAGGAGGAGTAGAGTATGGGAAAAAGAATCTCAACGCAATGAGCGCGTTTGTGATCGCATTTCTCGTGATTGCCTCTGCGCAAATGGTTTCGTTAATCAACAATGCGCTGCCAAAAATAGTCATCCTGTTATTTCTCGGTGTCTTTTTCCTGCTGTTGGTGGGAATTTTCTATTCAGAAAAAGAAGAGGTGCTGCTCAGCAGCGGCTGGAAAATTATGTTTATGGTCATTATGTTTATTGGCATTATCGCAATTTTCCTGTATTCTATTCCCACGGCGTCAGGACAGCCATTCCTCACTTGGGTGATGGAGTTTGTCATCGGGAATTATAGCACAACAGCAGTGAGCTCAATCATCATGATGATTGTGGTGATTGGATTGATGATTTATATTATCCGCGAACCAAGCAGAGGCGGCGAAGAGAAAAAAGAAAGCTCAAGCAGCGGGAATCATGGAAGTCATTAGATTCGCATAACACAGAAGATTTATATAGTAAAATATATCAAAAAGAGAATAAAAAGAAATTAACCAAAAAGAGGTGTATAAATTCTTCATGAGCATCTGAAAGATGCGAATGTAAGAATTTATTGTATGGCAGCAACAAATTTCGTCCAATTATTCCGAACAATGGAAAGTTATGGGTTAACAGATGCATTATTGCCGTTTCTTTTAATATTCACTATTCTTTTTGCAATGCTCCAGAAAACAAAAATTCTTGGCGCGGGAAAAAAGAATTTCAACGTCATGGTCTCTTTTATTATCGCGGCGATGGTGGTAATACCGCACATTACTC
>JACRKI010000178.1 GCA_016215305.1 Candidatus Woesearchaeota archaeon
CTGTGGTCAGTCACAGAGAAGGAGCCAATTTTCTCAAGATCAGAAATTGCAAGAGAAAAGGTATAGTATTTCAGAAAAGTAACGCGAACAGCGTCTGCGTGTTTGCTGAATTGCAGTGTTTCAAAGGTTAATGTTGCCATGTTGAGGTAATAATGATTGTGATTTTTTAAAGTTTCGTAATAATATAGGGGTAATAATGTCTTCTTGCTTTTTCCTAACTCTTATTGTAAAAAACTGTGCGTCTTAGAAATGATAATGAAAAAAAAGATAATGAAAGGAAATTTATTCCAGTAGAACAGCATCTTTTAAAATCTAACCAACTCCTCAAACAGCAATTTTTTAAAGAAAAGGATGATGACATTTTCTGTGGAAAGCGAAAATCAAGAAAAAAACGAAAATAACCCGCAAAAAAAAGAGGAAATGGGTATAAACATTACCTATGAAACTCTCTTCGATGTGCTTCGCGCGGAAAAAAGAAGAGAGGATATTCAGCAGCTCCCGCAGAATTTTTTCCAGAACCTTGTTGCCTACATGAAGCAAAAAAAGGAGATTATTGTGAAGCGCGAGCATGAATCAGGAATTGAAAATTACGACGAAATAAAAAAACTCAACATTCAGTTTGAGAACGTGCAGAAAATTATCAAGGAAATATATGAGCGCAGAGAAAAAAAGATTTTGATGGTTGCGTTAAACAAATCACGAACGCGAGCCAGTACTGTTCCTATGGAATACCTCTTGCCGCAGGAACAGGAGTTTTGCGAGCAGACGACACGATTGCTGGACGCATATCGTGGCGATGTCGCGGAAAAATTGGCAAAGGGAATTCTTCCCAAAGAACAGATTGCGGCGGTGATGAGCAGTCAGCAAAGCGCAAAGCATATTTTAGAGATGGAAAAAGAATCAAGCAGTGTCGTCAGCAATGCAGGAGTGGAGATGCAGGACGCGGCGCAAGATATGGCAGAAGACAATGTTGATGTCGTGAAAATAAAATTCCTGCAGGAGACAGAAGAGTTTGTCGGACCGGAATTGGAAGTGTATGGTCCGTTTGCGGCGAATACTATTGCGGCAGTTCCCGCAAAAATTGCGTCAGTATTTCTCGAGAGTGGATTGGCAGAAGAGATGAAATAAGAAGTGGAAAAATCTTTTTACAAAATCCCTAAATCTGTATTCGTCGCGTCCTGACAAATGCAAACGCATTTAGTGGTATAAACACTGTCTCCGTACACTTGTCCATTGTTGGAACAGCCTTTTGAACAATCTTGTTTGCATTGGTTGTAGTTTGCAATAACTGTCGGATCTTCAATGTCATAAATCCAGATGCTGTAATCAATAATTGCAACAGGTTCATAGTTCTTGAGCCATTCTGCGCATCCCTTTTGATTGCCCATGAAATCATACACTCGATCGACGCTAATGACGACAATGCCAGGAGTAGGAGCGCAGGGAGTATTAATAGATTTAATGCCTCGATAAGCAGGATCCTCGCTCCCAAAATAAGTCATGCGAATGGTTTGATTCAGATACCCATGATCAGAAAGCCATACTGCAGTATCTTTCAATCCTTGTCCCCAGTCGAGATTGGAGTCAAGCAGATATTCATAGCCATGCGAAGGTCCACCGGTAAATTCGTTGAAGTACGCGATATAGTATGGATAAATCATGATGTTTGCGATAATGAGCCAGCCAAGCAGAACGCCGAGGATATAGGGAGCATATTTTAGGGACAAAGAAATTTTTTCTCCAAACAGTTTCCAGTCAGCATGGAAAAGAGAGCCGATAAAAACAAACAAGAAGGGATAGACAGGCAGAATGTGCCGCAATCCAATATTAATTCCGTTAAGCATGAATAAGATAAAGTAAAGCGCGGCAGGAACAAGCAGGAAAAGTTCATTCTTCAATTGCGTGTTTGTTTTGGATGCGGCGGTTTTGAAAAAGACAAAAAGACTTGCTGCAATCAAAAGAATTGTAGCAATTGGTGTTTTCACGAGGAACGCGACAATAAAATAATACCACCATCCTGTTTGTGAGTTCATACCAAGAAGATATGCCGGATGTCCTTCTGTGGAATGCAAAACAACATTGTTAAATCCAACAAAATACCAGTTGAAATTCACAAAGCCGTAGGTTGCAGCGAGAATAATCACGCCGATAAAAAGAATTTTTGCAAACGCGATGCCTGCGGAAGCAAGTTCTTTTTGTCCTTCTTCTGACGAGAGTGCATGATAAAAGCCGGTAAGTTTTGCGAAGAAATCATCTTTCAACTCTTCTTTCTTGTGTTCATGAGTATACCATTCCAGCGCAAGATGAACAAAATACAAAATGACTAAGAACCCGACAACATAAACTCCTGTATATTTGACTGCAAAACAAATGCCGACAAGAATACCAAGGACCGCAATCTGTTTCCAGTGCCAAAGCGATTCTTTCTGTTGGATATATTTCCAAAAATAATAGGTGAGAATAAAAATCCCCGCGCTGATGGGAATATCAGTTTGCACAATTGTGGAGTGGGTGATAATATTAGGATCAAGAACATAAAGAAGCAATGCGAGCAATCCTGCTTTCCAGCCATAGAGTTCAGTTGCCAATCTGTAGATATACCATCCCAGAAGAACGCCAATAAGAACAATCATGAGGCGTGTCCAGAAATAAATCTGATCTGCGTCATTGCCGCTCCAGTACAAAAATTGTCGCCCGAATTCCCATTGATCTCCTCGTTCCCAGTATTCGGAAGTGGGAAGTGTTGGATGTAAAATGAGGAGTGGCAGTGTTGCCCAGAGTTTGACGAGTGGAGGATGTTCAGGATTAATTTTGTAATCAAAATATTGCCAGTAGCTATATCCTGCGGGAATGTGCGCAACTTCGTCGCTGGTTGCGGA
>JACRKI010000177.1 GCA_016215305.1 Candidatus Woesearchaeota archaeon
ATACCAAACTTTTTTGTTTTCTCCCTGTTCAAGACATGATGTGCTTCCTCTAAAACAATAACCCCTACAAGCTTCTCTCTCATATTACTTGAAAGTATCCAGTCCCTTATCCACTGCAACATTACCTCAATGAAAAATGTTTTGTCATCTGTAGAAAGCGAATCTAGCTCTAAAACATTTATTCCTGGTTTTTCAAAAAATGTGGAAGGCAAAATTCCTTCATCACAATCAAAAATCTCTCTAGTCTCTCTGAAACACAACGACTCCAACGGCCTCTCAGCAGTTGCAATCCAGTTTCTTTCTCTCGCTGAGATCGCTTCATTATAAGATTGTTCCAACCATATCTTCACATCAGCAATCTTTGGCAGAGCAGGATCAAATTTTTTATATAACTCTCCTAAAGCCTTCAATATAATATGTCTTCCACCACCCAACAACCAATAAGCATGATCGAAAACTTCGGCAAACTCCTTTGCCCATTGTGAGATCTGCACTCCTTCAGGCGGTTTCAACGGATTGAATCTGAACGGAGAAACATTTCTCCCAACAGTAAAAATTTTTATCTTATCTTTTAGCTCAGGGACTGTCAGTAAATCCCTATAGTTTCTTTTTGAAAAATCGAAGATGATTATTGGGATGTTCAACTGACTCAACTGAAGACATAAGAATTGGATTATATTTGTCTTACCAGAACCAGATGAACCAAAAATTCCTATGTGTGTTAGTAAATCCTCCCTATTCAAAACCAACGGATAAATTTCCTTTTTTCCATAGAGTATTGTTCCGATTTCAAAATCGCCATGAACAGAAATATGTTTAGAAGGAGGCTCAAGCAAAACACTTTCCTTCAATTCTTCATCTGAAAAGACCGATGCTCTAACTGCATCCACAATACCATGTATCTTTTTTCTATAATTATCATCCCCCAAAAGATATGCTATCTCCAATTTCGAAGCTTTTTCTTTTCCCAAAATTGGAATCAATCTTCTTATCTCTTCTAAAATCTCATCCTTTTCCTTCACACTTTCTGTTATCATTTAGCATCACCAAAGATTCTAGCAATTTTAGACTCAATCTTATATTGTTCAATCAAATCTCTCAACTCTTTTTTCAAAGCTACAACATCTCTCCAGAACAAGGTATTCTCCTTCCTCCTCTCCATCTTCAAAAGTGAAATATCAAGCTGCAGCTCTCTTATATCTTCTTTGTTAGACAGCTTGTTCAACAACTCATATTTCTTCTGTATGTCAAAATTTATGTCAGCAACAAGTTGTCCATTCAACTCTTGTCTTGAAATAATGTTTTGATTCATCTCTTCCATCCTCTCTTTCAAAAACTCCACCCTATCAAACAAATCTCCAACAATTTCAGTTCCCATAAACTGCAAAGGTTGTATATCTCTCGTCCTTTCTCTTACTATAGCCTTTCTTATCTCAGTGACAGACGCTTTCCTTTCCCTTACTTCCTCCCTTTCTTCCTTGGGAATATATATTTTCTCTCTTAGAATTATAGGAGGAGACACATCTTCTTCCTTTCTTCTTCTTTTCTCGTATTCCTCATATTTCTTCTCTTCTATATCCTCGAAACGCATCTTGTAGGGAACTTCCTCTTTGGTGGCTTTTACTTTCATAAAGATTAGAGACACTGTTAAATACTTAAATCTTTCTATTTTTTGTCTTTAGTCGACCACTTAAGACAACTATAGGAGAAATTTAAAAAACTACCTTTTTCTCAAGTATGATTGCGTCACCATCAACCTGTTTTACGAGCTTGGCCACCTCTTTCAATCCTTTCAAATCTTTAGATTCCCATGTAGAATATTGTATCATCTCCGCCCCTATGGCTTTCAGCTTTCTGTTGATCTTTACCTGCATGCTTTTTTTATCTCTCGGCACATCGTAGATGATAATGTATTCTATCATATTTGCTATACGTCTAACAAAGGATTTATACCTTTCACCACAACCCTTTAATCTCTTACTGTTCATCTTCAAACTATGGAACCTTTCACAATTACAGTAGGGCTTCCAACGATGAATGAGGAATTGAATGTGGGACCGCTCTGCGATAAACTGAAATCTTTCAAAGAGCGTCAATCGGAATTGTTCAAAGGCAGAGCAGTGTTGGAGGAAGCGATATTTGTTCTGAACAACACGACAGACGACACGGAAAAAGTTCTGGATAGTATACGAAGCAAACGTGGATACAAGTTCGTGAAAATCTCTCGCTCAGGAGGATACAGAGGGAGTGCGATTAGAAGAGCAGCAGATTTGGCACAAGGCAATGTGTTTGTTATGATGGATTCAGACGGTCAGTACAATCCATGTAACATACGAGAGGTTGTCACACCAGTTATTGAAGGAAGATATAAAATGGTGATAGCAAGGGATTGGCAAGTGGGAGAGCCTTGGCGTAACATGGTATCACTCGTTTATGAAGAGATGACACGTTTACTTTTAGGTCTGTACACAGTTCAAGGTGGGCTGAAGGCGATGCTGACAGAGGATGGACGCGACACAATTCCAAAAGATGTGCCAGGGCTTGACATAGATGTTGAATGGGCGAACAGGGTGAAAGAGGTTTTCGGGTGCGATGCCATTTCTTATGTACGCGTCCCAGCCTATCCAAGAGAAGAGGGGAGGACTAAAGTCAATGTGGTGGGTTTGTCTTTAGGTCTAGCCTACACTACCGCCAGACTTGCTATAAAGGAATGGACTGGAAGAGATATGCCGTTCCCAGAGAAATTGAAAGAATTAACACTTCGTCCTAGAAGATGATCTGTTGGTTTGTGTTTTCGGAAAAATTCTTCTGATTTGATTAAGTTGGACGTCTAACAATAAAAAGAAAAAAGAGGATGTTTGAGTATCACAGCCACAACTGATGATGTTGACTCAGGGTCGGAACTGAAGTTGTAGGCGTGACAGTTTTTGTAGTAGTTGTAGCATTCGATCGCACCATTTCGACGAATTTTATGACAGCTTCCACAGCCCTTCCATCATATTCACCAGTTCTTGCCAGAGTCCACGGCTCATGTGCTGTCCCCCCGATTAGTTTAAGATCCTTGTATCTCACATTCGTCGCATTCCCCAAGAACTGCTTTCCAGATAGAATGAACTGCTCGTCCATTTCAGAACCGTACAGCAGAAACAGATTCGCTCTGAGCTTGCTTGCGTAGCTAGGAATGTTGAAATTCGTTGTGACGAATACGGCAATGTCGGATTTCCAGCTTTCCGAATCTCCGTACACCACTTCCAACTCAACAGCCTCGCCACCCATCGAGTACCCCATCAGAACGACATACTTGTATCCACTTTCTTTCATTGCATCGCGCGTGAAACGAAGCACATATGTTGGGTTGTATAGTTGTTGAAGTGAAGTCAATACACCGAAGCTTTTACTCAATTCTTGAACGAACAATCTCGTGTTGTAAGAATCTTTTTGAAACTCGTTGACATTGATGCCTTGATGGTAGAATCCGCCACCGAGCCATATCACACAAACATCAGATTTTTTGTTGACCCAGTGGTTCCAATAAACTATACTAGCAGCGCTACTGATTCTCTCCAGTTTTTTTACTCTGTTTTCTGCAGTAACATTCTTCGCTCCGATGAGTTGAATGGAGAATTTTACCGCTCCTCGCTCTGAGTCTGAGTACCATCCCCGTGGTTGCCAGCGTGGTTCGTCCCAAGCTCTAGCTGTTGCTGTCAGATTCCAAACTTTACCATTCAGCGGTGCGGTGAGGTTGAACACGAATGTTCTGTTGCCTTGCATGTGCTGATTGATGTTTGTCAGACTTTGGACCACCCAATCATCTTCCAGAACAGCCACATCCGTGTAAGACATTTTTTCGAATTCACATGCTACAGTCACAGAAAAGTTTTGTCCGCATGCGATTTGCCTCGGATACCATACATCGACAACTCTTGCGATGAATGAACTGCTGTGAACAGGAGTTTGTACATTGAATATCAACAGCAAGAACACAAGCATGACTAATTTGATTTGTTTCACTCTCTTCACATTCTTCATCAACTCTGTTTCGCTCTCGCCTAAGGTGCTTTTCAACTGGCTTTAAGGCTACCAG
>JACRKI010000180.1 GCA_016215305.1 Candidatus Woesearchaeota archaeon
GAAGGGGACTATGAGTTTCTTTTGAAGACCACGCCGCTGCGTCTTCGAAATTGGAATTTGCTTGGAAGATTCTTTGACAATGATTTTCTTGAAAAAGCAAAGGTGATTTTGTGATTGACAAGAATGAGTTGTTGGCATGGCTCGCTGAAATGGATAAACGCTTAAAAGTGGAAATTATTATTGTTGCGGTTGGAGGGACAGCAATGACTCTTTTAGGTTTAAAATCCTCCACTATTGATGTTGATTTCTGTCTCACCATGGCTGATAAAAAAACTTTTGAAAAACTGATGATAAAACAGGACAAGAAATGGAAAATTGATTTGTTTACTGATGGCTATATCTTTTCTGAACAGCTTCCTGCCGATTATGTTGATATAGCAAAAGAGATCAAAAGGATGAATCATATTGTTCTCAAAGCACTTCATCCGATAGATGTTGTCATTACTAAAGCTGCACGATTAAACGCGCGTGATGAGGAAGATATTGCAGCATTGGCAGGATTTGTGAAAAAAGAAGAACTTACCAAGCGATTTGAAAAAGTGGTAAAAACATATGCAGGCAAAGAGGAGGAGTATAGATATCATCTCGAAATTATTTTGAAGCGATTCTTTACAAAATAAATTCACTTCTGATACTTTCTTCCGCTATTAATCATCATCGCTCTATAAATTTGTTCGACCAAAAGAAGCAGTGCAATCTCATGCGGAAAGGTCATTGGTGACAGAGATAATAACAAATGTGCTTTCTTTTTTACTGTCTCATGCAATCCATATGCTCCTCCAATCACAAAAACTATATTCTTTTCCTGATTCTTTTTGAGAAATTCCGCAAACGAAATGCTGTTCATTGTTTTGCCTTCTTCTGCGAGCGCGATGATCAAAGAAGTGCTTGTGTTTTTTTCTTGCTTCTCTACTTTCTCGAGCAGTCGTTCTCCTTCTTTCTTCTTGACTGCTTCACTATCATTTGTCGCTTTTTCTTCTTTGACAGATTGAAGCAGTATTCTTTCATTCGAAAGCCGCTTGAGATATTCTTGTATTAAGGATACAGTGTTTTTATCTTTGACTTCTCCAATACTAAGAATTGTTATCATTCTCTATGCATTTGTTCACTTCAATAAAAGCTTTTCTTGTTCCACAGTTTTATTTCTGAAAATACCCCGCCCCTTGGGGCGGATGGGTAAGTAAATAAATCTAATAGTTTTTGCTTCCATAATGGACGTAGAATATGCATCGCATTGTTCGTATAGAATTAGATACCACATGGTATTTGTTGTAAAATATCGAAAGAAATTACTTTTAGAACGTACTCGTCTTGAATTTTTGAGAGCAGTAATGCACGGATTATCAGAAAGATACTTTTTCAAGTTCGATGCGATAGGAATTGATGGAGATCATTTCCATGTCGTTGTAGGAGCTGCTCCTCGATATTCTCCCTCAGAGATTATGAAAACAATCAAAAGTTGGAGTGCACGATTAATCTTCCAAAAATACCCTTACTTAAGGGATGAACTTTGGGGTGGCGAATTTTGGAGTGACGGTGGTCACATCGACACAGTAAGCGAGTATGGTGGTTTAGAAAAAATAAAGAAATATGTTCAAGATCAAGGAAGAAATCTACATCAACTAAAGTTGTCAAAATTTTGAGTGGATACCCCGCCCCTTGGGGCGGTTGGGAGGTTCATTTAATTTCTCTATACTGACATTTCTCTTAATAAAATCATTGTTTCTTTGAAAGACTAATCTAAAAAATATAATTAGCGTGGTCAGGTTTACTTTTCCTAGTTCCTGTTTTTTCGTCAATGTCAAAAAGATCAGTGGTATCATTGAATTGTACATTCTCGCCTGCTGCATGAATTGTGAAAGAGAAAGGATAATAAATTGATGCTGTTTGAGAAGTAATCTCTTCTATTTTCACCGCGTCTGCTGGAGAAGAAGCTGAAGCAGGATTGCTCAGCGCAAAGGTAAAAAAGAGCTGCTGTTCTCCATAGATAGACTTTGGATCAATAAGAGAAATAATTGATGCGTCATCTGCTGCTGTATATTCCAAGTTATATCCTTTTTCAGCAGTAATCATGGTACTGTAGGTGATTGGAAAATAACCTTTTCTTTCAAATGTCTTGTCAGCAATTTTTTTTGAAAGAGCATACAATTCAGGAAAAGAAGTGGGGATTTCTGTATGAAATTCTTCCACAGTCGTTTGAGTCCCTGAAGAAACAAGAGTGATGGGGATTATAATATCTGCTGAAACGCTTTGTTCCTGGAAAGCCACAGTTATTTTTTAAATAGCATATGAACCTCTAACACAAGAAATATTTGAAAGTCCAACAAGACAAGAATCCAAAGGCATGGAAAGATATTGCTCCATTTGATTCGCGATTTCATCCAGAGAAGGGATATATGTTTTTTGATCATATAAAAAATAAGGGATAGAAAGAATCATCAGAGCGTCTGTTTTTGGTTCTGGAACAATATTGTATCCGCCACGCAATCCTATAGTAAACAGCGCTTCTTTTGTGGTTTCATCGAGGCATCCTTGCACATATGCGCGCACTGATTCTTCTTCAACTCCGCCTGATGTTTGAGAAATTTTTCCCTGCTGAAGAGAAAACATAATGAGTCCAATACTGAGGAGAACAAGAAGACCTATAATCACAAAAACACTTATCTGGCCGCGAAGATCTTTCATGGAAGTATTTCGCGAAATAATCTATTTAAATTTATGTTTTCTAAAAGCATATAAACACAAAGAGCAAGAAAAAGAAGAAAATGTTGTTCTTTGTCAAAAACAAAAAAGCGCAAGTCACTCTTTTCATTCTTATTGGATTGCTCATCTTTTTGACTATTGGTTTCTTTACTCTCTACACCACTCAACAGACAGCAATTTCTCAAGAAGATAAAAACATGCAAGTAAGCATAGAAACATACCTCCAAAATTGTCTTGAACAGCAACTCCCAAACATTCTTCGTCTTGTCGCATTTCAGGGAGGATATTATGAAGCGCCACCATATTCAATGACATACTTTTTTGAAGATGAATATTATTTGTACTACCCATATCTTTCCTATTATTATCTGAATTACAATGATCTTTCCGCGGCAACAGAAACAGTTCAAGAACAAATCTCAAAAGGGATTCTTGCGAAAGAAGAGAAATGCACTGCGATCCCGCAAAACTATATCCTTACTCTTGGAACTGCTGACGTTGAAACAACACTGCGTGATACCACTGTTGAAGCGACTGTTGATTTGCATGCAAGTTTTCACACAGATTCGAGCACAATCACGCTTTCTCCGCTTCATATCGCGGAAAAATCAAATCTGCTGAAGATGTATGACATCGCAAAACAAATTACTGAGAATCAAGCACAGTATCAAGATCAGTGGTGCGTCGCTTGCATCTCTCAAATTCTCAATGGAACAGATGTTTCTCTGGAAAGAGAAGAGGTTATTCGAGATGAAGAAAGAGAGGTGATCTATGTTCTTTACGACAATGAAAATCTGTCGTTTCGATTTGTTCACGGATTTCCTTATTTTGGAGAATATACGCAGCCAATTCTTTACCCTATCAAAAACCTGACTGCGACTGCGGGACAGGAATTTATCTATACCGTGAAAGCGCAAGGAATCAATCTCACGTACAGCGACACAACAAACTTGTTTGATATTGATAAAAAAACAGGCGTTATTCATTTTACTCCAAAAGAAACTGACGTCGGAGCATCCATCATAACAATCACTGCGACAGACATCAATAATCAATCAGCAGAAATAAACACCCTCTTTTTTATCAAAGAAGAATTATACGCGGGGATTGTCCAATGAACAAAAATAGCCAAATTCCCCCTAAAATCGCGACGCCGCTTAGAATATTATTCTCTCTTTTCGCTTCTATCCTGCTCTTTGCACTTTTTTTTCCTGCTGTTTTTTCCCAGAGCTTCCAGGAATTTGATCAGATTGAAAATCCAACTGCTTCTGATTTGTCAACTGTTCCCAACCCAACCATTGATGACTTCTCACGACTAAGCCCTGATGAACAACAACAATATTTGCTCATCAGTTATAACGCAGACTTTGCAGCAGATTACCTCGCAATGTCGGCGGACTTTTCAGACAAAAATGACAGAATCATTGCTGAACAATATTACTCAGATACGCCAGATCACATTAATGATAATCCAACTCAATTTACTGAGTATATGAACCAACAAGGAATTACCATTACTCTTAAAGGACCAGTCATAGATTATGAAAACGGCGTTCTTACGGGAACAAATCAGGTGCTCAATGTGAACCAATTTCGAAGAACTCCTGCAAAAGATTATTATAACATCATTGTAGGAGCAGACGGAACTGTTTATCTGCAAACCAAAAGTGGAGCAAAAGTTGTCCAATTTACAGGAACATTACAAACGCAATCCACTGGAAAGTTTACTCTCACGCAAGGAACTATTCATGGAGTTGCTATAACAAACGGAAAAGATCTGGATTTTAATGGTGATGGAAATATAGATGGAGGAACAGTCACTTCATATGGAGGGATCACATTCAGCGAACCAACAGTAATCAAAACAGAAGGAATAGGAGGAACAGATATTGTTCTTCAGGACGCAAAAATAAAATCATTTGCAAAAGGAAATGAAGGATCATACAGAGTTATAACAGGGAATGTCATTATAGAAGATTATAACGCAATCGATGGAGCAATCAGAATCCCTGCTGGAAAAACACTCCAGATAAATGAAGTCACATTGAAAGCGCAAAGTGAACCAGTCACTGTAGAAATAGATGATCAATGGTGGTTTGAAAAATACGCAGATCCCATCAAAGCCGCGTTTGGGCAGGAAACAGAAGGAAGTTATGTTCAGCTCATTAAAAGAGATGAAGAAAAAACAATTGAAACGCAGGGAGGCCTTAAGATTTCCATGAACGCCCAGGAATTTGTCACCGGAACTGCTTCTGAGCCAGAGGATACCTTTGAAGCTTTTAGTTTTGATGAAGCGAAGAATGGTGTTGCATACAGAAAAGGCGATGCAGGAAATACTGTACAAATGATTCAAGAAATGCTTATGAATTCTGAAGATCCGGATACTGGACAACCATACTTAAACCCAACATACACAACCAAAAGCGGACAAACAATTTCTTCTCATGACGGATTATTTGGAGCATTAACTGAAGAGGCGCTCAAAGCATGGCAGGAGGATAAAGGGATAAAAGCAGATGGAAAATTCGGAAAAGGAAGCCTGACTCTTCTGCAAGAAGAAATGAAAGGAACACAAAATGTAGATATTTCAACCAGTGGAAAGACTGTCCTTACTACTGATGGAACACAATTGAAAATGAGCATGAGAGACGCTTCTTTGAACGTCAATGGACACCAATATACCGCGACAAAAGAAGATCCTCTTCTTGTCGCGAACGCTGAAAATAAAGGAGACGTTGGATTTCCTATCACCGTTGATTCAAGAAATACTGCTGGAGACGCCGCGACTGGAATTTCTGCAAATTACCGCGATTGTTCTGTTGGAACTGCAGGATCAGAAGAATATCTGTGCCAAACTGCTGTAGAAGGAGAACAAACCATTGGCGCAGCAAAAGCTTTGGGAAGTGATTACCTTCTTGAAGTTGCCTCTGAAAAATGCTCAACTTCCTACACACGAGCAGGAGAAGCTGTTTGCACGATCATCACAAATAATGAAGGGGCATTAAATGTTGTCAAGAAAGTGACAGAAGACATGGAACCGACTGCCATTCCTGAACAAGCATTTCCCCTTCCTGAAGAAAGAACAATATCCTCATATTCTCCAGAGCAAAAAAAAGCAAGAGATAATCTTGCAAAACTCGGGTTAAGTGATCCTGATACTGCTGTTTCTGTCATTTATACTTCAGCTGAAAAAGTGAGCGAAGAGTATCAGGTTCCTACTCAAACAGATGACATTGCAGGACTTACCATGTCTCTCGCAATGGTGGAATCTTATTTGGGAGAACCAAACGAAGCTGGCTCAGCGAAATTATGGAGAGAAAGTCAATACGCGAAGATTGAAGACGCGACAGGAATTATTCCTGATAGAGTTTCTCTTGGACCAATGCAAGTTCAGATAGGAAACGCGAAAGCAAACGCAGAAAGCGTTGGAGACACTGAGTTTAACGCAGGATCTTTGGTGACATTTGAAGGGGGCATCAACGCGGGAACACGACAGGCAACCAAATTATGGAAAGAATATGAAGGAGAAGCGAACACTTATGAGGGAAAAGTAGCACTCACTGCCACTGCATATAATATAGGAGATGATGCGCCGCGAATTGCCGCAACACAACAACAGCTTGCGAATTTAGGATACAAAGTTGAAGTGACTGGATTAGAAGATGACCAATATCAAAGCGCACTTGAGCAGTATCAGCAAACAAGCGCAAATTCTGGTCAACCAGTGGAAGAACAAGTGAGAACTGATTGGGAAAAAAAGTACAACGTGAAAGCTCCCACCGCAATTCCTGTTCACTCTGATTATGTCAGTCGAGTGGTGAGATACTGCGCAAGAATTACTGGAAGATGCCATTCTGATTTATCAAGTTAGATATCTTCATTATCAATAGAATTTCGGAATGTTTAAAGATAAATACTTTTTTCTCTTTCAGATAATGGCATCAAATTTAGAAACCATCGTCGCGGATACTATTCAAATCCCTGGCTTTGTCATTCTTGAGCCAGCAGGAACTGGGGGCCATGGAACAGTGTACAAGACACAAAACCTCGCACTCCAACGTTTGCGGGCAATAAAAATTATAGATGAGACAAAAGGAGGACGCGCGGGAAGATTTCAGGCGATATATGGACAAGAAAAAGCTCTTTCAAATGAAGCGCTTATAGATATTTTTAATCATCCTCACATTGAACGATATTATTCTCAAGGAACACTTCCTGATGGAAGAGTCTGGATGGAATTTGAATGGATAGAAGGAAAACTATTGAAAGACCATGGAGTGTACAGCGCAGGAGAAGCGAGACAGTTCATAGGAGAAATTTGCGAGGCATTACAACATATGCATGATCGAAATATCCTCTTTAATGATCTAAAACCTGAAAATGTCCTGATTCAAGAAGAATTTGTTGCTGGAGAAACGATAAAAACAGTAAAAATCATTGATTCAGGAATAGCAACAGAACATAAAGATGGGAAAGCAATAGTTTCTGCAAATATCGCATCAAGAGAGATTAGCGCGCCAGAATCCATTTTAAGAGGAGAGCTTTCTCTTTATAGCGAGCAGTGGGCGCTGGGAATTTTATGGTATCGAATGCGAACAGGAGAACATCCTTTTCCTCATGAAGATAAAAATGCCATTGAAGCGATGGTGAGTGATAAGAAACAAAATAAAGAAATGCAGAGAAGAATATCAAAAAATAAATCTCTTACCACAGACGAAAAGGGAATACTCAAAAAATTACTTGCATATGATCCGCGGCATCGATACAAAAACGATATCGCATTATTGGCAGACATTCATCAGGAGAAAAAGAGAAAGAGATTTATCACCCTCACCCTTCTTGGAACATTAGGCGCGGGAATTCTTTGCGGAATTGGAAATTTTTATAACATAAGTTCTTATTACTCTGACGCGCAGAGTTACTATTATTCATATTCTCTGTGGGATAGAAAAATTCATAGACCCCCAAGAATTCCGAGGAGTAATCAAAAGTATGCCATATGCACTGATCCATTAACAGCAGGGTATCCTTCAGATCGATTTCATGGAGAAGAAAGATACTGTCAGGAGTTTCAGGACGCGCAACTCCTTCTGGATCACGCGAAATATGCAGAAGCTGGGTATGCACTTGAAAATCTGAGTAAAAGACAACCAAAGGAAGCTGAATCTATGGCTGCGCTGATTGAAGTTTATGTGGAGTTAGGATTTTACCGTGAAGCTGCCATCAGCATGAAAACATATGAAACAAGATTTCCCCATCAAAAAAGAGAAGATGTTCAACGGTATAAAAATATTATTGCGCAAAGAAAAGGATGGGCAACAAACTCGATTGATTTTCAAGACATCACAGTCTGTGAATTAGAATTGATAAAAAAAGAATATCCAGAATGTCTGCTTCTTGTTGAAGCTTCTGAAAAGAGAGGACAGGAAAGAGTAGAGATATACCAATCCATTCTTGAAAAATTCCCCTTATCAACTGTTGCAAAATTTGTGGTGAAGAACGCAAAATAAATCCATAATCTTTAAATACCTGCTCCTGATCTTAACTTTCTATGACAAAGAAATTCACCATTGATCATGATCGGCCAACCTGCATCGGCTGCGCCGCATGCGAGGCGATCTCCCCTGAATTCTGGGTGATGAGCGAAGACGGAAAGTCTGACGTCAAAGGATCAAAAATAATCAAAGAAGGGGACGAAATCAAACAAGAACTTCTTGACATTGAAGAAAAAGATTATCAGACAAACAAAGACGCCGCTGACGCGTGTCCGGTGAATTGCATTCACATTCTTGATGAACATAAGAAAAGGATTATTTGATTTCATCTATTTATTGGAGTTGTGCAGATTTTTGCTGTAACTTTATGATATCATCTTTTACTGATTTTTTTTATTATCATTAAAAGCAAATAACGAAGGAGAAGAAAAGACTCTTCTCTCGCTTCCTCTCCCCTAAGACCATTTCGATCAAACTCAATGGTTCAAGAGGAGTGGTTGCTTTTCTCGCACAGACGCTTGACAACCTCGCCGCAACTAATAAGGTAGAACAAGATGCTTTACCTTAGGGGACCCATTCACCAAATGAACAATAGTTTGAAGAAATTAATTGAAGAAAATTTTGGTGAATGGGATAATTATTATTTATTCTGTTCCTTCCTCTGCAGCTGTTGAAGTTGCGGTAAGACTGCTCACTACTTGCTTACAAATATCCTGCTGCTCTGTATCTGTTATGTTATTACAATATGTGCTATCTCCACTCTTCACTGCCATGTCTTTATAGAAAATAGTTTCACATCGCCCGACATCACTTGCATCATTACATTTATCCACAGAATTAGACTGAACCGCAGCTTCTGCCGCGACATGCACCA
>JACRKI010000181.1 GCA_016215305.1 Candidatus Woesearchaeota archaeon
CATCTATTCAGATCGCCTCTTTCATTCAATGAGAAGACATGGCTGGTGTCATTGCCGCTGAAGGTTTCTGAAATAAAAAACTTCAGCCCTGAACAGGCGATGCCAGAGAAAATCAAAAAAGAAGCCGAGCCTTTCTTTAAAGGCGAGGAAAACGAGGCAGAAAATCTGCTGTCAGATGCACTTGATTGGTTTGCTATGCAGAAAAAGGAAGCAAAGGTTGAGAAGAAAAAAATTGTTTGGGAAAAGCGCGTTCCAGAAGAATTCTTTCCTCCTTGCATTAAATTGATTCTTGGTGGTCTACGGGATGGAAGAAAACGTAGTTTGTTTACTTTGATAAATTTCCTTAGAATGATGAACTGGTCTTGGGATGAAATCGAGCAAAAACTCATGGAATGGAACGAAAAAAACACCCCAAGACTGCCAAATACAATTATTCTGGGGCAGCTAAGATGGAACAAGATGCAGTCAAAACAGATAAATCCAGCAAACTGTGGGACAGACACGTTTTACAAAGGAATCGGTATATGCAAACCAGACGAGATATGCAAATTCATAAAGAATCCGATGACTTATGTGTTCAAAAAGATGTCACAGGTAAGGCGAAAAAATGAAGCAACAGATGGGAGAAAAAATACTAAGAAAGATGCTGGTGGTCAGTTCAAGTGTTATTCCTGCGGGAAGCAGTTCAAAACAATGAAAAGTCTGATGATGCACAAGAACAAAGAGCATGTCTCATAATTCTTTTTTTGCCTGGGATATCAAATCCCTCACCAATTTTGTTTTTGGTTTTGCCAATTTCTTGCTTATTTTGAAATTAAGCATATTTTCAAATTGTAAAACCAAGTATGCGAAGTCTGAGATGTATTTCATTTTGCTGATTTTCATGTATCTGCGACCTAAACTGTCTTTGTAGACGTTTGGTTTCTTGAATGGATCTTTTTTGTTGTAAGCAGGTATTTTGTTTGCCTTGAACTCAAACAGACGAATTATTCCAACCATGCCCATTGCATCCAATTTGTCAGCATCCTGCAGTATTTTTCCCGGTTTTGTTTTTGCATAGGGCTTGTCGTGCTCAGCTACTGCAATTAGTATTTCTTGCTTGTCGTTATTTGATATGGCGTATTTGTCAAGAATTCTTCTGGCCAGTTTTGAAGAATGGTGTCCGTGGTCTTTTCTTTGGACAACGTTTCCTATGTCATGGAGTAAAGCAGCCAGTCCGGCTTTGAATGTATCATATCTTATACTTTTTGCTATTTTGACTGCATATTTTCTTACCCTGTCTGTATGCTCAAAGTCATGCCCTCCTGCTTTGGATTTTGAAAGGAGTTTCTTTGATTCAGCTTCTATGTGCTTTATTATTTGTTTTTTGTCCATAGTTCAATAATCGGTTTTGATTATTAAAATAGTTTTTAATGCTTTCCAACTTTACAGGTATCCATACTTTGTGGGTTTGGTGATAATAGTGCTAACGTTCGATGCTATCCGTAATATAGAGAGAGCTGAAAAAGAGAACAAGAAATTGCAGAAAATTCCTGATGATTTTTTTATACAGGTAAAGGAATATCTTGCTCAAAAGGAAGCCATGAAAGATAAGTCTTCGCTTGATGTTCTTGAAGTACAAAATGTAAAAAACACGATAAAAAGACTGATAGAACTGAGGGAGAGAAAAATCATTGAGTCTGCTATTCTATCGTCAAGAACAGGGCTGCCTGCTGAAAATCTCACTAAGGCAGACAGCGATTTGTTTGATGCTGTTTTGAACTCGTTAAGAAAATTCAGGGGAGAGATAGAGGAAAAAAAACAGGAAAAGGGCGGAGAAGTTGTTTACAGGGTGAAGAAATCTCTTCCAGACTTTGTAGGTCCTGATATGAAAATTTATAGTCTTAGGGAGAATGATATACTGCCTTTGCCAAAGGAATTGGCAGAGCTGCTTTCGAAGGATGATGTGGTTGAAGAGATAAGATAACTGAACGTAGCGAAGATAATTGTTTGAAATGATTTTTTATACGTTTAAAACATCTTTTTGAGAAGTGGTTAGAATGAAATTTTAGATAAAGACAAGCTTCATCTGATTTTTGCAGAAGTAAAACTTCTGCAACATTGTAGAA
>JACRKI010000182.1 GCA_016215305.1 Candidatus Woesearchaeota archaeon
AGGACTTTTGATAAAATAGGAATGATTGGGAGGGGGAGAGGTTTGACACAACTGAAGTAACTACTCCTTGTGGAAGTTGTCGACAAATGTTATATGAATCTGCTCAGATTTCTGAGAGAGATTTGGAAATAATTATGACGACAACTCAAATGGATAAAGTGGTTATAGCAACAATTGACGAACTTCTGCCATTAGCATTTGGTCCAAAAGAGTTAGGAATTGATGTTAAAAAATACAAATAAGGGCTTTGATTTCTGATTGAAGACGATACTTCGATTTCAGTCCGATCTACTGAAATCCTATTCTCTTTTTCTTGCGTTCCATAATACAATTACAATAAAAATAATGGTAAATACAAAAATAGAGCTGTTTAACACGTTATTATTGTCATCTTCTTCTGGTCCTTTATTCTCTTGAGTAATCTTCGTGATTGCTTTTCCTTCTCCTAACTTTTGCATATCTTCTTTGGCATCTGCAAGCTTATTGGTTCTTGTACAAAGATTCGTGCTTAACTCCTGTTCTTCTCCATACGCATAGACAATGTATTCTTCTCCTTGTTCAAACGGATATCCGCAACTTGCATCCTCACGCGCTGTTGTGATTACTATATGTTTAGAACAAATACAAATAATAGCAAAACAAATATCTGAAGTATTTTTCTCATATCTCTTTATAATCCTTCTTTCTATATAAAATTATCCTTCCACAGTCAATGTTCCGCTCATGCTGCCATGTCCAGTGCCGCAGAAGTTATCGCAATACCATGTATATGTTCCTGCTTTGTCTGCAGTGAATTGGACATAATCCATGTCCTGCACTCCAAATGCAAGCAATTTGATTCCATGCATGCCGTCTTCATTCTCAACAGTAATTTTGACAAGATCTCCTTTCTTGACAGTGAGCGTATCGGGCTGATAGCCAAATCTGAACGCCTTGACAGTAAACACGTCAACACCTGAACTTGCTGTTTCTGTTGAAGTGCTTATTGATGTGCTTCCCTGAGAAGCTGTTGTCTTGCTTGACGCTGCATCATTTGTTGTTTCCGTTGTTGTACTGCTTTTAGACATCATTGTTGATTTCGCTGCCGCAGCTGCTCCAGTTTGCTCTGCTGCTGCAATTTTTGATTCTTGTGTTGTTTCTCCCTGTTGTTTGTCTGTTGTTTTTGTCTGCTCTTGTGCTGCAGTGTTTTGCTGAGATGATTGCATTTGTCCTTCTGTCATTGTTGTTTCTGTATTGCTTGTCGCATCTGTTGTTTTTTTTGCACATGCAGTAAAAAGAAGCATTGCGATCATGATGATTCCCATGAATATTTGCTTTTTATTCATTATATCTCCTCCAATATTTTCTTCATTGCTCGAACTGGGTCTGATACCCCGCAGCTTGCTGCGATCATCGAACCCAGTTCGAGGCTTAAAAAATCCCTCGTCAAGTAAATACCACGGAGCTTGCTCCGATTGGGATTTTTTATTTGATGCTCTCAAGCTCTATTTAAGGATTATGAAACAAAGATCGAAGAGTAGCTTTACACGAACAAGAAAAGAAAAACACACGCACTAACAACACAAATACACGAACCAACAACGCTCTGGCAAACATAATCTCGACTACTTCGAGATTATGAAGCTTACATCACTATGTAAGCAAGGCCGATAATTATTATACTCTTTTTAGAAAATTTGTTCGAGAAATATATTCAAAAAATAAATAATTACATGAAGATACTTTGGGCTTTGCTCAAAGGATTACTAACGCGTTCGTTAGAAATACATTAGCGATGCTTGTTCCGCGATTTTTCTTTTTTGGGTGCGTATATATTACTTTCTGGTTCCTGCATTTTCTTTTTCATTCAACTTTTATTGCTATTTTATCCTCTTTTATTCCTCTTTGGTTACTGTTTCTATTGATTCTTGTCCTCTTTTTTCGGAAAAGTATATTAATGGGAAATCCAAAATTTCATCTATGGCAGGATTGAAAGACGCAACCAAAATCACCAAACTTCGCTTAGGAGTTTTGTTCAGCGGCGGCAAAGACTCCACATTCGCAACCTACATCGCAACTGTTTTTGGCTGGGATGTCGCATGCTTGATTACATTAAAATCTGAAAATCCAGAATCCTTCATGTTTCACACGCCGAATATTGATCTGACTTCGTATCAAGCAGAAGCAATGGGTTTGCCGCTGCTTGTTGAAAAAACATCTGGCAAAAAAGAAGATGAACTCGGCGATCTTTTTCTTGCGCTCCAAAAAGCAAAAGAACAATACAACATTAACGGCATTATTGTCGGCGCGCTCGCGTCAGATTATCAGCACGAACGCGTCAATCGCGTTTGCGAGGAATTGCAGTTGAAGACATTCGCTCCGCTCTGGCACAAAGATCAGGCAATGCTTTTGAAAGAAATGATTGATCTTGGCATGGAAATCTCCATCAGCAGTGTTGCAGCAGATGGACTTGGTGAAAAATGGCTTGGTCGAAAACTCGATAGTGCTGCGTACAATGAACTCATGCAACTTCATTATCGTATTGGTTTACATCCTGCGGGAGAAGGTGGAGAATATGAATCTCTTGTTTTATATTGTCCATTCCTTTTCAAAAAACGACTTGACATTCAGAAAGCTGAAAAAATTATGGAAAATCAATACGTTGGAACTTATTTGATTCAAAAAGTTGCACTTGATGCGGTTTGAAATTGTATCTATACATTTTTTGAGGAGTTATGAAAAAACTTATTGTTGCAAACTGGAAAATGCATTTTACTGTTGTTCAGGCAGTTTCTTTTCTCCAAAAACTCCGAGAACTTCTCCAAGTGACTTCTGTTGACATTGTGCTTTGCGCGCCATTTACTGCCTTGAGCGCGCTTCGCTATGAATTGCAAAAAGGCTCTGGCACATTTGCGCTTCAGATTCGCCCAAACATTTCTTTGGGCGCGCAGAATATCCATGCAGAAACACATGGCGCCTTCACTGGAGAAATTTCTCCTGCAATGGTCAAAGAACTCGCATCGTATGTTTTGATTGGACATAGCGAACGCAGGCGACATTCTCATGAAACTGAAACGCTTGTTCACAAAAAAATTGCTGCTGCACATGCAGTTGGACTAATTCCTATTGTTTGTCTCGGCGCAAAGGTTGGTGTCAAAACAGAACTTGTGAGTCCATTTGTTGAGAAAGATTTGGAACAAGAACTTAAGGATTGTTTGACTGGGCTTTCGTTTGCAAATAAAGAGAAACTTGTACTTGCCTATGAACCTCCAGGTTCGATTAGTTCTGTTGGAACTGGAGCAATTACCACAGGCAATGCAGCTGATCCAAAACGAGTTGCGCATATTTGCTTTTTTATCAAACGGCAACTTGAGCAGCTGTTTGGAGAATCTGTTGCACGCCAGATTCCTGTTTTGTATGGAGGCAGTGTGACTTCTGCAAATATCAAATCATTTTCGCAGGAAAAAGAAATTGATGGATTTTTGGTTGGCGGCGCAAGTTTGGATGTTGAGGAATTTGCGAGAATTGTGAAGAGTGTTTAGAATTATTTGTTTAGACACGAATTGAGACAATCTATTTAGTAAATTTTAGAAGATAAATTTAAAATAATTATTACATGAAGATACTTTGGGCTTTGCTCAAAGGATTACTAACGCGTTCGTTAGAAATACCTAAAGCAGCGAGTTCTACTAGAGCTAATTTCAAAAGCAATGCTTTTGTAATCCATTGGAATTTAATTCCAATGTTTCTTAGTGCGTGAGAAAGTTCTTATTCCGGCACAGTTACATAGAATTTCTTACTCGGACCATACTGCGCTGCGCCTGTTGCATCGCATTCATTTCCTGTGCAGACTTTGACAATATAGCCGAATGTTCCTGAAGGTGCATCTTTTGGCACGATGACAAATAATTCTTCCACTGCACTGTCTTTGTTGTCAATTGTTTCCTTGTCAAATCCTTTCGTGATCCAATTGCTGCAGTATCCTGCTGTTTCAGTATCACAACTCACGCCATTATTTTTCGCGCACAACTCTGTCTGGTCTGTGTCAATTGCTTCAGTGCATTCTACTTGGACATAGAATGTCTGGCTTGCTCCTACGTTGTTATAGATGCCAACGCCAATTGTTTCCACTCCTTTTCTTTGCACACTGTATGCTATAATCGGGAGGCTAATGAGTTCTCCAGATTCTCTGAGCGAAGAAATAATATTGTCTTTTGTTTGCTCGTCTAATTGTTGTTTGTACTCATTTGCTGTGGTGAAGATGTTGGTGACTAAATAAAATCCAATTCCTAACACGATCAACGAAAGAACTGTAATCACAATCATGTTGACGCTGAGTTCTATTGCTGCGGATTTGTTCTTGATCTTTCTCATGATGCTTTTCTTACTATACTCAATTAAATAGTTTTTGTTTCCAAAAGTTTTAAATATTTTTGTTGATTGAAGGTGAGACTATGGAAAGGAAAATGTGCGAAGAATGCAATGGCAAAATAGTGAAGAAAAATGTTGATTATATTTTCTTAGGTCAAAATCTGGGGAAGTTTCCTGCTGAAGTTTGCACTTCTTGTGGTGAGCAGGTTTTCGAAGAAGAAATTACTAGAAAAATATCTGCAATTACAAAACAAAAAGGACTTTGGGGTTTAAATGATCGAGCTCGAGTGAATCAGATTGGCGGAAGCGTCGGAATTACTATTAATAAAAAGATTGCACAATTCCTTGCATTGAAAAAAGGAGAAGAGGTTATTCTTTATCCAGAAAATAAAATAAAAGGTGAAAAAAATGGCTGATGTCGTAAGTTTTCGATTTACAGAAGATGAAATAGCACACATACAAAAAGTGGCAGGAGAGAAAAAAGTGGATAAAACAACAGCTGCACGTGAACTTATAGAGTATGGCTGGAATTATTATATTCTGACACAATATCGTCTTGGAAAGCTTTCCCTTGAAAAAACTGCAAAAGAATTACATATACCAATGACTGATCTTCTTGATCTGCTTGCAGAGCTTGGAATACAATCTCCAATACAATATGAAGATTATTTAGAAGGATTGAAGAATATATGAAACTGAAAACAGATTAAATTAATTTTATTGCTTAAACTATTTTCATTCCCCTGCCTTAATAATCTCAAACTCTTTGACAATCAAAATGGTAAAGAGTATCAAGACAATGCCGCCAGCGATAATCATGGTAAAGCCTTTGTACATCAATTCAGGCGCCATGATCATCAAATAGAGACCAAATGCCATGATGATGAATCCAAGCCACAAGAATTTGTCAAGAACTAATCGCATGATCTCAAACTCTTGGTCTGGAGTCATACGTCGCTTGACTTTGCGTAAAAATGATGGAATACTTTTTGTTTTTCTTTTTGCCATAAAATAAATTCTTACATTCGCGCTGCGCGCTCATAAAGAATTTATTCACCTCTTTTGATTATCTTTTGTTATCTTTTAACTGATGACATTTAGATATAATGCCATGGATTCATAGACTGTTGCAGGAACACTTTCTTGCACAATCTCTAAATTACAAATATATGCGCCGCTTACCAACCCATTATTTTGTGCATACGCTAAAATACCAACTGCTTCTCCTGGTCCAACATCTGCTTTCTCAGAAACAGCAGTAACCTCTACAGGATACTTTCCATCATTCGCGTAACTATATGTCTTTTTCGTAGTGCCTGTACTTTTACATGCATCAATAATAACACTTACTTCTGTTGCTGTCTCTGCCATTCCATTATAATATCCTAAATTCAATTTTGCTTGTTTTTTGACAGGAAGCGAAAATTCATTTGTTATTCCAACAATAGGATTCTCTGCTGTTGGTGTTTCTCCTATTGCATCTAAAATTGCTTGTGACTTTTCTATTCCTGCTGTTCCAATAGATCGAAGTTGATCTGTGACAAAGATACCAACACCCAACATCGCAAACGCAAGAACGAAAATAATGATTGCTTCCACAGAAAGATTTAATGCCGCTTTTTTTGATTTTGAAAAATTTGTTTTTGAAAACAACATGCGCCCACCTCTCCTTTTCGTCATCATTAGGGTACAATTTGTTTATATACTTTTCTAAAAATCCTTTCTGCTCACGTTGTTCGCAAAGGATTTTTTTGCGAAACATATATAAATAACCCGAATCCCTCAAAGTTTAGGTGAAAAATTCTTCATGAGGGTCACCCTACACGAACGAAGTGAGTGTACCTGGCCTCCACGAATGTTAGAATTTTTATTATGGCAAAATTACGAAAGGCAGTCGCATATCGAAGAATCGAACGACCATACACACGAAAATCCAAATACAAAAAACTCTCCTATGTTCGCTCCACACCAGCATCCAAAGTGGTTCGCTATGACATGGGCAACCCAGGAAAAGAGTTTGAAAATAAATTCCATCTTCTTGCAAAATCTGACTTGCAAATCAGACACAACGCAATTGAATCTGCACGCGTTGCATGCATTCGAGTTCTTGAGGGAAAACTTGGAAAAGCAGGATTTCATTTCATCATTCGCATGTATCCGCACCACATTTTGCGTGAAAACCCGCTTGCGGCAGGCGCAGGAGCAGATCGTATGAGTACAGGTATGCAGCGTTCCTTCGGCAAATGCATAGGGATTGCAGCGCAAGTATTTGCAGGCAAAGAAATGCTTACTGTTGAAGTTGACGCAGTCAACGCGCAAATCGCGCGAGACGCACTCAAAGCTGCAGGACACAAATTTGCGTGCAGAACACAGATTGTGCAGGCAAAGTAGATTTTTTTTCTGGATATTTTTTTCACGAACAGATGATAGTTTGTCCACGCACCAGCAACGCTTTACATCAGGGGACCCAATTTTTCTTTCAGAAATAGTTATTGAGAAAAATTGGGGGAATTATGGGGAATAAATTTTGATGAATTAATCTCTGAATATTTCTTCAGAAAATATCTTTGAATAAAGTATCCAAAATAATAATAATTATCGGCCTTGCCATTGCTTTTTCTAGTCCGTGAGTTTTACTTTGCTAGGCGATTCAAAAAGCTTGTTTGTGAGAAAAAATTTATTTATGTAAACACAAGCTGTTTATACCCCAAGCATCTCTCTCAATTCATCTGTTGGTTCCCAAGGAGGAGCAAACACCACTTCCACACTGACTTTCTCAATGTCTGGCAACAATTTTATTTTCTGCTCAATGCTTTGCACAATCATTGGACCAACTGGACACATGATCGACGTAAAAGTCATCAGCACATGCACTTTCTTTTCTTCTTTGTTGTAATCAAGATTGTAAATCAAACCAAGCGTCCAGATGTCAACTCCTAACTCAGGATCTTCAATTGTTTTCAACGCCTTAATGATTGGTTTGTTCTCTTCTTTTGCTTCCATTTCTTCTTTGGAAACTTTTTGTAACCCTGCATTTGTTGATTTTTGCAGCTCAGAATTTTGTGCTTCTGTCTTTGCTTCTTCAGATTCTATAATTTCTGAAACTCTAGTTTCTTCTTTTTGCTCCACACCAGTTTCAGTATCATGCTCAATCTGCTCGAGAATATCCTCTTCTTCCTTGAGCAATTCTTCTGCTTCTTTTTCTTCCTGCTCGATTTCTGGAGTTTCTTCTCCAAACAAGGTCTCTTTCAATCGTCCAAAAAATCATTTTTCTTCTGCCATAATAAAAATATTCTTATGGA
>JACRKI010000186.1 GCA_016215305.1 Candidatus Woesearchaeota archaeon
TACTGCACTCGTTGATAAAACAATAGGATGGAGCGGCGCAGATATTGCCTCTCTTTGCGACACCGCGACCAAGTTTGCGATTGAGGAATTTATCGCGCAACGAAAAGAACATGATACTCTAAAAGAAGTCAAGAAATTTGTGCTTACTGCGAAACATTTTACGACAGCCTTTGCTACTTTGGATAAGGAAAGAAAGCAATAAAAAAACGATTACGGTGATCTTTTACATGCGCACACTTTACATCATTCCAATAGTCCATTCTGCAGCAGATATGGGAAGCATGGCAAAGGAATTGGAAAAAAAAGGAATTGAAAAGCTTGGCAGAGAAAAGTGGGAAGAGAATCAGCATAGAATTGCGCAATTCTGGGATCAAGCTGAAAAAGAACTTGATGCGCTGAAATTGAATTATAGCGACGTGCGTGTCTACCAGGACGGATTACCTATTGGTGGCGAAATTGGCATGAATATTGTGACACAGACTGCTGCAAAAGGAAGCAGAAATTATCAGATTGTACAGAAATTAATAGAAAAAGGAGCAACACTGGAAGAAACAGAGAGCAAAGAGCTGCTCATAACAGAGTACCAATTTGTTCAGGCATTTGTTCAAGCTCCCGCAGATAAGAAAGATAAGGCACTGAAACTCTATGAACAGGCAAAGGATGACCTGATAAAAAAGAGAGATGCGTATATTGCAAAGCAGATTGATGCAAGCCTTAAAAACAGAGAAACAGGAATTTTATTTATCGGGGCGCATCATAAAGTAAAGGAAAAACTGCCGAAAAGTATCACGATAAAGGAATTAAAATGACAAAATACCAAATTCTTCACCCTCGAAAAAAGAGAAACAAGCTTTCTTCAAAAAAAGAACTTGCGCTGCAAAAAGAATCTCTCTTAAAAAAAGCAAAAGAGCTTTTTGTCCACATGAAAAAAAATCATGTCGTAAAGCAGCATGTGCTTGTGATAAAAGATATGTCTATACGGATAGACTTGATAGGCGTCCCGCAAGTAAGCTTTACTATCGCGCTAATGAATAGCAAGCTTCATTTTATTACTGACAAAATTGATACTGATATGGCGATTGGCATGCACAAGGATTTTTTTCTTAGACTAACTGATAATCCTCCACAATATGGCAACATGAAAATACAACTATTTAATAATATTTTTCTGAGAAGAGGAAATGTTCTGATGTTTCATTGCATGAAGCCGATATTAGTCAACGCATTGCTGGGTGAAAAGGAAAAAAAGAAATAAATTATTTCCCCGTAAACCCATACAAAGGCAATGGTCCGGTTATTTTCACCGTGAGATATTTTATTTTATTTATCTCCTGTAACATGTTTTTAAAAGCGTCCTCTTTGTCTTTATTGAGAGCGCAGGAAAGATCGAGTATTGTTTGCGTATCAGCTAAAGATTTCTCCATCGGCATTATTCTTATTTTTGCTGTAATCTGCCGCAGCTCTTCTTTAATTTGCGCTTGATACATTTCTATAATTTCCTGCTTCTCCAACCTTTTTTCTTTTTGCGCAAAAGTGTACGACTTTATTCCCATTTTTCGTTTCTTTTTCTCTGCGTTTTCTGCGTCATAAATAATTTGTACATTATATTGCTGCATCCTATCATATTCCTGAAACCATGCGCATACATCATCATATTTATGCTCTACAAGCGAAGGTATTGTTTCTTTCACAATAAACATTTCAGCAGGAAAAGGAAAAACACAGCCAAAATGTTCCATGCATTTCTGTAAAACATAGAGATGCTCTATCCCCCTCTCCAAATGTATACTTTTACCTGTACTCATGGGAAGATCTTTTTGGAAAATGACGCTTATTTCTTTATAGGTATATGCAAAAACCACGCCATTGTTAATGCCAAAGCTTCCCAGCTCTCCATGTATTGGCTTATTGACTATACCATAAAGATAATAAAGCTCTTTATCCTTGTGTATTTCCTCATCCATTGTGTTTTTCCTCAAATATGTTATAGATATGCCCTGAAAATGCTTCTAATCCTCCTATTGTTCGAACCTCTCTTGTTTCATACGGAACAAACAAGACAGTACACAATGGGAATTCTTCTCTCATTGCTTTTGCATAAGGATCTTCCTGCTTTCTCCTTGAAATACAAAAATCACAGGAATTCTCTGGAGTCATTTTATTAACAATGATATTTTTTACTGGAATCTTTAATTGCTGTAACCTTTCTACTAAATCTTTTGTCTGATAGAATCCCATTGCTTCGGGAATAGTCACCGCGACAAATTGTGTTTTTTCTGTATCATGGAATATCTCTTTTGCCTTTTTAATTGTCTGCAAAACTTTTTGTAAAAATGTTCCTACATTACCGCTCATTGGATACTTCCTCTTTAATTCGATAATAAGTGTTGTCCAATCTATGATATTATCAGGCAACGCTAATAAGCGGAGTGTATGCGCGCTTGGCGCTGTATCCAATATAAAGAGATCATATTTTTTTTCTTCAAGAAGATCGATAAATTTTTTTAAGGCCATAAGTTCGTCAATACCTGGAGGACTTAAATCAAAAATATTTGTCATGATCTTTTGGTCTATTGGCAAAGACATGCCGCCTTGTCTTGAGTTTAAGAATACATGTTTAAAAAAATCCTCTATCTCTTTTTTATATTCATTGCGCAATTCTTCAAAGAGCTTTGCCGCGTTCATCTCTAACGCATAGAGATTTGGTGCTACTTGTGTTACTTCATCCTCAATCCTCACTCCAAATGAATCAGATAATGAATGCGCAGGATCAGTAGAAAATACAAATACTCTTTTTCCCTTTTTTGCATAATGAAGCGCTGTGGCACACGCAAGTGTTGTCTTTCCTACACCCCCTTTTCCACCAAACAATAATAGTTTTGTTTCTTTATTTACATTGATTTTTGCATGTATATTCATAGAAGAAAGTGCATGCGCTTTGGCAAACTTTTTCCTTGATAATGATTTATGCGCAGAAGAAAAGTGACATACATTCTTTATATTCTCCTCATCATATATTATTTGTGAAAATATCTCAATGGTCTCCAATGATTGAATCTCTTTCAAATATAAAGGGATTTCAACAAGACGAACTAAACTATGTTCTTTTTTCTTCTTTAAGTTGCTTATCTGTTCCTGCTGCTGTTCTCTTTTTTCAGAACAAAACGAACAAACATTCTTTGGGATCATTTGGTTGATGATAATATTCTGCACAGGAATGTTATATTCTTCCAATAAAGAACAAAAGCGCGTCGTCTCTTCGACAGCCATTGCTTCGGGGATTGTAATTACCTGAAACAGGGTTCTATCCACATCACAGAGTATATCTCTTACTTTTCGAATATCCTCTTTTAATCGCTTAAGGAATCTGCTTGCTTCATCTTCGATATTTCTTCCTGTGAAACGCTGGCGCATATATTCTTTTTTTTTATGCATGAGCACCAGCACATCAACCCACTTATCTATAAGATCTGGCAATGCTAAAAGTCTAATAGTATGACCGCTTGGTGCAGTATCAAGAATATATTGGTCATAGGAATTGTCCCCAATAAACTCCATGATTTTTTTGAGCGCCATGACCTCGTCAAGCCCAGGCATAGAGAGTTGTGATAATTTTTTGATATCTCCATCATCAAGATATGTTCCTTCACCAATAATTTGTTCAATGAGTGTACCATGTTCTGCTTTATACTCTTCTAATATTTTTTCTGCATTTATTTCTAATGCCGAAAGATTTTTTGCAATAGGAGTAATTGTATCGCCAATTTTTTTCCCAAAACAATCTGATAAGGAATGCACAGGATCAGTAGAAAAAATTAATACTCTTTTTCCATGCTTTGCCGCCCACAATGCAGTTGCACAACTAATACTTGTCTTTCCTACGCCGCCTTTTCCGCCAAAAAGAATAAGTTGTTTTTTTTCATCCCATTTCAAAATAGCCATTACCCCTTCACTTTGTCCTTGTTACTGTTACCCCTTTCAATCTTTCCTGTGCTTTTTCTATCAACTTTTTTGCGCGCGCTATTTGATCTTCATAAATCTGCTTTTGCGCAAGATATTCTTTTTTCGTAACTTTTATTGCTTTATAATCAGTCTCCAACTTTTCTAAAGCATCCTCTACATCATTTTTCCATTTTGTAAATCGCTCTTCATCTGCTGTGCCTGCAAGAATTTCCAAAAACCTTTTTGGTATGCCCAGAATGCCGCTTATTAAACCCACCATTTTTATGTTGGAACAAGTATTTTCTCTTGTTCGACAGACACCTCTTTTTGTTTTTGTTCTTTTTCTATTGTCACGAATTCTTGTTTTGTACAGGATTCGAACATGCCATAATCCAGCATGGTTTCCATATTCGCAAGCGCTGCTTTAAGGTTGATGCCAATGAGCGGAACTCCTGCAAGCGTTATAACCACATCTGCATGAATAATGAGCCCTTTCTCAAGAACTCTATCAAGTAAATCAACTAATCCTGCTTCTGTTTCTCGTGTTGGTTCCATTTTTTCTTTTTTTTATGATGTGAATGAATATGGAGGCCATGGACCAGTAAATTCCACTGAAAATCCCTGTTTTTTGTGAATGTAATCCAGCATATCACCCAATGCAGAAACATGCTCTTTTTTAACTAATACAGAAGCATTCAAAACCATGATGAAAGTATCCTGCTTCTTTGCTTTTTCAACACGCACCTCTTCTGCTGCCTGCTTTATTTTTTTGTAGAATTCTTTAAAGTATAACTCGGCGTATTTTTCTATTTCTTTTTTTATAATAGCCTGTATCTTTTGCTTATGAAAATAGGCAACCCCTTTTTTTGCAATTTTTATTTTGTCTTCAAGATTCTGAATCTCCTTATTGCTTTGCATAATGGCTTTCATTACTTCTTGTTCATGAAGAAAGATTTTAACCCCAAACTCCTGTTTTCCTTTAATTCTTTCTATTTTCTTCTTGAGCTCCTCTTCCTTACTTCGCAACCATTCTTTAACTAATTGCTCAGAGTGCTTTCCTTTACTTCCTTTAATAATAACATCAAAAGAAAATGGAATGACTGTTCCAAACACCGCATATGCTTGGTCAATGACTTTTTGATGGGCTTTGACCCAGTCAATAACTTGTTCTTTATGTGGTGAAACATAAGGTTTTGCAGGGCAAGTGTGCACCACTGCGCATAAATCTCCATCGCATAGAAGATAAACAGAATTATTCTCTATCCCCTTCTCTTGAAATTCAGAAGTATTTCCTTTTTCCACAACACAATAAATATATCTGCCTTCCTCTTGCGCGTCTTGCACTACTTCTTCCTTAACTAATTCTTCCTTATCTTCTTTATTCTGTTGCTCTTCTTGCTGCATGGATTAATGCCTCCTCTTTTTTATATGCTTTTTTCCATTGTTCTGAGACAACCATATCATGGATAAGATCATTCGCAAGCCCATCTAAACGCGTTCTAATTTTTTTGACTTCTTCTGTAACTCCTTGTTCTTCTTTGATTTCCTCAATAGCTTTATCCAACGCTTCTAACGCGCACCCCAACTTTTCTATTTCTTCTTCTGTTAATCGTTCTCCTTTAATACGTCTCATTGCTTGTAATCGGAGTGTATCCCGGATGATTTCCACTAGCACAAGGACAAGTCCCATAACTCCCTGTTTCATATTCTTCTCATCAAGTTCAATAGCATGCTTGGCGTTCATTCTCGTACTCTCTTATTTTTTCTCTCTTGTTTTATTTATTTTATTTTTTGAATGTAACGTGTAAAATATTGTTTTTGTACTGCTGCAACGCCAGTCCTTTTACAACGCAGGGCAATTGTATCTTTCTTTCCTTTCCTTTTGCACTGATATGCGCTGTTTTCCCTTTGACCTTTATCTTGATATCACTTGCTTTAACTCCTTTGAGTTCAGTGACAATACGCACAACATTCTTTTCATCAAAAACATCAACAAGTCCTTTTGATCGGATTTTTCCTGGAACTATTTTTTGGAGCTTTTCCTGTGCTTTTGGTGCCGCACGCGGCTTTGCTGCTCCAGTATGCAAAACAGAAGCTTCTCCACGAATACTTCCCACACGATAACCGATAGATACCACTGGCCGCTGTTTTCCTGTTTGTTGCCCTGCTTCTTTCAGCCGTTTTTTGAGTTCGTCATCCACTTCATGCAGCCTGTGCTTGATCACATCTGTCTTTCCAAGACTTTTAACAAATTTTCCAAGACCAGGAACAATACTTCCCACTGCTTCAAGAATGTGCTCTGCAGGAGAATCTTCCCTACTTTTTTCCCCTGTTTTCTTTTCTGCTCCTTTTTCCTTTACTGTTTTTCTTTTTTTTTGCGCCATGAATTACACCTCTTTTTCTAAAACAACTTCGAGAATTCCATTTTTACATGATTGTTGTACAATCTTATTGACAGCAGAGTACAGGGGGATGCGTCTGAAGTATTCTTTGCTCGAAACAGAGATTCCGCAGTTATCCATCCCTACTTCTACACTCTCATCATTATTTGGCACCTCTAAAACAATCCGTAATTTATTATCTTCATCAAAAATATCAACCTTCTCTTTTTCTTTTTCAAATAGTATTTTTTCTGTCAGCCACCATGAAAAAAGAATTGTTTCTCCTGTGACAGGGTGCATTTTTTTCTCATGGAATGTAAAAATTGGCTTGCCGAGAATATTTATTGAAATGGGATTAATCACTTCCCTTATTCTTGTTAATGTTTGCATATCATTCTGCGTTCGCAATAATGCTGTCAGTGTTTGTAATCTTGCATAGCCTGTGTCATGGATTTGGAGAAGCATTGCTTTATCCCTCTCCTGCAGCGATTGCATAAACTGCTGGATCTTTTTTTGTTTATTCTCACCAATAATATCAAGCTCTGCGCAGAGGCGGTGCATCTCATCAACAACTTCTTCTTTCACAATCTCTTTAATTTCCGGACAATGCCGCAAACTCAGGCTAAAGATTCGTGGAATATGCTCTTCAGAAATATATCCTTCCAACGCTTTATTGAGTTGTTTTACATTCCATCCTGCATCATGCGCAAGCTGTTTGTCATTCCTATATGTATTTCGCAATAGCTGGACGCATTTTATTTGTACATTCTTTGGTAAGAACGCACTCATTCGCTTTATTGGCAACGATTCCATTTTTAAATAATTATACCTCATGTAGTGTTATCTTATTTCTATTTGCTCAACAATTCCTTCTGAACGAAGTGAGGAGATGGAACTTTTTTCTAGCTTCTTTGCCTTTGCGCTTATCCAGCCGCACCATGGACAGTCTTTTTCAAGGAGCTGTGTTATTTCTACATTTTTTAGGCACTGAGGACAGTTTTCTTTTTCTACAATGGCATTTTTCCATGCTGCTGTTTCTGTGTTAGTTCCTGCCGGGAATTGCAAGCCGAACTGCGCAGCAGTTTCAAAACTCGCAAGCGCCGCACGAATTTTAATGCCTAAAAGTTCCGCGTCACCGACAGTAACGATAATATCCGCATTAATTACGAGCCCTTTATCGAGAACTCTGTCAACAATCGCGGCTAATCCTACGTCTGAATTCAAATCCTTTTCCGGCTGTAATTCCTGATGCTCTTCTTCTACTAATTCTGCTCGCATGTTTTTATTCCTCTTTATTCGTTGTCTTTTCTTTCTGTTTTACTTGTATTCAGCGTATAGTCACACCATGGACATCCTGCTTCAAGTTCTTCTCTATGAACTTTTCTTCTGCATTGCGGACATTGTTCTTTTTCCATAAGCCGCTGCCATGGACTTTCTGTTAAAAGGATTTCTGAAGGGAAGTCAAGGCCATGATGGAGCGCGCCATCAAATGTGGAAAGGACTGTCGTTGCGCGAAGATCCGCAAGCTTTGTTTTGTACAGCTTTAATCGAAGCTTTGCGTCAACAACAATACCTTCATCGAGTTTTCTTTCCAGCCAATCCTGAAAATTTTCTTTTTTCTTCATGCTTTTATCTTCTCTGGTTCTTTAGCTGAATCCGATATTTCTCCTTTCATCGATTCTTTCACAGACTCTTTTGCTGAAACTTTTTCCGCGTCCTGATTCAGTTTAATATCTCCACGTTCCACTGCTTCAAAACGATTGCCATAAATTCGTGGTCTTGCGCTGTTTGCTCTGGAATACCTTGGCCTTAAAGGAATTGTAGAGAGTTTTGTTGTGTTTTTCCTAATCTTTTTTGTGTATTCTCTAGAGGGTATTAATGATACAGCAGTAGGGTTGAGATTTCTTTCATTGCATTGTTTTATTGTGTCCATGGTTCTTTCGTTTCTGTCAACTTTTGCTTTGTATCGCCTTCGCATTTCCATAATCTTTTCCCGAGATTTATCCCTGCTCATTTCACTTGCCTGTCGCATCTGCGTCCGTTTCTGTATCCGTTTTTGCGCGCTTGTTGCGCCAATTCGTGTCCGTCCTACATCGCCAGTTACCATAATATCACCTGTTTTCTTTTTTATTCTTTCTTGTTCTTTTTTTTATTCTTTGTTTGCTTTTGCCTTCTTCAATGTAATCTCAAATATGCCATTCTTAAATGAAACATTTTCTATCTTCTTTATCCTGCTATTTTCGGGGATGGAGATTTCATTTTTTACATCGCCCTGCTTTGTTTTTGCAGATATTTTCAACGTATTTTTTTCCAATGTGAAGTCTATATCTCTTTCTTTAATGTCGGGGAGCTCCAGAACAACAACAATCTTATCATCCCTGTCAAATACATCGAAATGATGCTCTTTATAGACAGGTTCTGGCGCAACAACTTCTTTCCCAGCCTCGTTTCCTATTACTTTCCTTTGATGTATTTGATGTACTCTCGCGCCTGGCCGCATCCCAAAACGCGGCCGTACACCGTGATGTTCCCCCTTATGTATGTTTACATCATAATGAAATATTGCTTTTTTTCCTGATTCCGCTGTAAATTCTTTTGTTTCACTTGCTTCTGTTTTCTTTTGGAGTTCTTCTATTTCATTTAAAAAACCAAAGAGTCCTCCTAAAAGGTTCTCTACTAATTTTCGTTCTTCTTTTTCCTGTCTTTGCGCCATTTATTCACCATAGATATTTTTGATAGTTTTCCATAACAATTTTAATGCAGATATTGCGCAGTAACACCCGCGCCCATCTCTTTCACTTTTTTCGCGATCTGGAGTTTTTCATTCAATATTTTTTCTCCTTCTGCATATTCCTGCTGTGATAATTCTCCTAATTCATATTCCATCCTGTTTTCCTTTATCGCGCTCTCAATTTTTTCTAATGGGTACATCTCTGATAACGCGTATTGATGAAGCTGTTTGAACAGGAAAACCCATGGTTCTACAAAGAGATTGCGCAATAAATCATCTATTATCAGCACCATTTTTATCCGCCCTTACCCATGATTTTGATGTCAACAAAATTATATGGAGGCCATGGACCAGTGTATTTTGTTAATAATTGATTATGTTTTTCTTCCAAGGTAGTAATTTTTTCTGTGAATAATGGTATTTTTTCCCGTTCTACCAGAAAAGAATAATTAAACGCCAGACGCTCTGAAAAGAGTTTTCCTTCTTTTGTTTCCACAGAAAGTTCACGTAACTCTTTAAGATATTCTTCTTCGCATAACTTTCTAAATTCTCCGACACTTTTTTCAACACATCCTTCAAAAACTTCTTTATCTTTTGGCAGGATTGCTTTCACTCCAAGCTCTATTTTATTATCAACAAGACGAAGGCTTCTTCGCAATACCCCATAGACGCGGCGCATGGTATTGATGAGAACTCCTCTGTTTTTGAAAACCATTCCTAACGCGACTGGAAGCACTGTATGATTTTTAAGGATATGCTGATTGACATCACGGTGAATAGTTGTATTTTCCTCTGTTGCCTTATACTCAATCATTGGCGCTTTGCTTACCACTGCGCTCAAATCATTATAGTGAATACAATAAACAGGTTCTCCTTTTATTCCAGTAATGCCAAAATTGTCTGGCGCATTTTTTCTACTGATAATGCAATACACATATTCTCCATCTCCCATTTTAATCCCCTTGCGTGATGGTCTTCTCTAAAAATGCGTTGAGATGATTTTTCGCCGCGATATGCTCATAAATCATCATCTTGATTTTCTTCTCATCAGTAGGTCTGTATGTTTTTGTTTTAACGCCATTATGGCACTGCAATAAATTTTCTTTTTCTAACTCATGGAGCAATGGATAAAGCGTTCCTGAACTCAGCAGGATATTAAAGTGCTTGAAAACTGCAAGTTTTAATTCCCTCCCGCACATTGGCTCTTTTGCAAGCAATGCGAGAACTATTGTATTTAACTCTCTTTTGACAAAGACATCAAGCATGTCATTATTTTTTGATACATTTTGAGAGGGGAATTGCGAGATTGCTATTACTTCTTTTAATTTATTCACCTATCCCCACCCCTTATACTTTTTGTTCTAAAATATGTGTTTAAATATCACTGTTTCGTATCGAATTTCGATATTACTGCGGACTCTCCTATAAATAGTTTTCTTTTTAGTTTGAAACAAGAACCAAGATCAATAAAATTTATACAATTACTTTACTTAAACAAGGTGGAGCTTCTTTATATGTGTTGCTAAAACAAGGTGGAGGTTAGTTTAGGTGTAACTTTATAAAGAAGATAGATGTAAATCAGATAATGAACTGCGCAATTTATGCAAGAGTCAGCACAAAAA